>JACQEQ010000182.1 GCA_016200445.1 Gammaproteobacteria bacterium
CGGTGAGCGTGTTGTACATTTGCAGGCCGAGCACCATGCCGACGGTGAGCCCGGAAACGGCGATGATCTGCACCGATAACACGCCGACCGAATACAGTTGCGCTACCAGCAACGACGGCTTGATCAGTACCGAAGGAATCCCCGCGAGCGCTTGCAACGCGAATAAGTTCGCTCGCCCCAGGCGCTCAAAGAAATCCAGGCCGCCGCGCCCAAGAGATTGTAGCCAAAGAATCATTTACGCGACCGCCATGAGGTCATCTTCGAACGGCATTGCCGGATAGTGGAACGGCACCGGACCATCGGGCCGCCCATGTAAAAATTGCTGCGCCCATTCCGAAGGCGATTGCTGTAACTCTGCCGGCTCACCCTGCGCCACCACCTTGCCCTGCGAGAGCAAATAGAGGCGATCCGAAATCGCCGACACTTCTGCGACATCGTGCGACACGATAATGCTGGTGAGCCCCAAGGAGTCGTTGATCTGCCGGATCAACTGCATGATCACACCGACGGTGATTGGATCCTGCCCAGTGAACGGCTCGTCGTACATGATCATCATCGGATCAAGTGCGATGGCGCGCGCCAGCGCCACACGCCGCGCCATACCGCCGGACAATTCCGCCGGCATCAACTTGCGCGCGCCGCGCAAGCCCACCGCCTGCAATTTTATCAACACCAGGTCGCGGATCAATGCTTCCGGCAGCCGCGTGTGCTCGCGCAACGGAAAGGCCACGTTTTCGAATACATTCAGATCGGTGAACAACGCGCCGGTTTGAAACATCATACCCATGCGCTTGCGCAGCTGATAAAGCTCTTTAAGTGCCAGGTCAGGAACATTTTGTCCGTCGACCTGCACCGTGCCCGCGTTCGGCTTGAGCTGGCCGCCGATCAGACGCAACAAGGTGGTTTTGCCGGTGCCGCTCGGACCCATGATGGTCGTGACTTCGCCGCGATAGATATCGATATCCACCGCGTCGAGAATCACGCGCGGCCCATGCGCAAAGCGCAATCCCCGGGTTTTTACCAGCACATCCTTATTGATCGCTTCAGCCATAACGACGTTCGCAATTCCATGGGAAGAGTTCGAGAGCGGAAAGTGTGGGCAACAACGCGAGCGCCGTCAACAGCGATCTACATGGCGTGGCATTCGTGCCGGCTCACCACATACTCACATGACAAAATTTTTTCAAAAACCGAACCCATCCGCAATTTTACTCTTAGTGTTTTTGCGACTACGAAAGAAAACTGGTTTATCTATCATTTGTAACTGAAGAGTGAGATTGAAATCGGCAGTAGATTTCAGTGTCATTCTGGTAATGCCATCGCAACGCAGTAACCACGATGGCTAGAGCTATTCTCTGTACATAGTGCAAGCAATTTTAGCAGGAGGATTTATGGGCGGCGGAGGTGGTGGTGGTATGGCTGGTGGTGGTGGATGTGGTGGCGGCGGCGGCATGGGTGGCGGGATGTAAAAATCCTGTCATTCAAAATGTCCGCTCGACGCGTTTAGCGTTGCAGTTATCGAAAACAAAAAGGGACATTCAATGTCCCTTTTGTTTGGAGTGCGTAAAACAGCTTCACCGTGAGCTGTAAATAATGAGACCCACACCCGAGAAGATCAATGCAGCGCCCAACAGCACCGCACCATTTAATGCGTTGTCGCGAAATAACGCGTAGGCAAACAGGGCGACGAACAGCGGGTAGGTGATTTCAATCAGACTCGCCAGCGTGGCGTTTTTTGCACCGATCGACATCAATAACAACGCCGAGGCGACACTGCCGGTGAGGCCAATCGCGAGTATCGTCCATTGCTCGCTCGCCGGTAACGCACGCGCAATGGCGATATCCGCAGCGACTTGCCGATGCGCCAGTAACGCGATGAAAAGAATCGGTAGCGCCGTGAGTAGCAACACCGAAATCAGCGAAATCCGTTTCAATGCATGATCAAGTAACGGGTAGTGCACGCCCCACACGACAGCGGCACCGAACGCAGCGAGGTACCAGGGCAGTTGCATAAGAAGTTGTGAATCGTAGCGCCAGAAAGTTATTGTCGCGGGATGCGGAAACGCTGACCCGGCCGAATGATGGATTGCTTGGTTAGGTCATTTGAAGTCAGCAATTTTGCGACGGTGATTCCATAACTCGAAGCAATTTTGACCGGCGTTTCGCCCTTGCGCACGATGTGAATAATGTCGGTGTTGTCTTCCGCCAACGCCGCTTCAGGCGCTGTTGCCGGGAGCGCTGCATCGTCGCGTGCGTCTTCGACCACGCGAAGTTTGTCGCCGACGCGCACCACATCGTTGTCGGGCGCGCGGTTGTTCAGCTGCTGTAACGCCGGCACGTCCATGCCGTAACGTGCGGCAATCCCAAACAGCGTATCGTGACGGCGCACAACATGATAATTACGCGACGTCGCCGGCGGAATCGGTGTTGTATCCAATTGCGGCGCGGTCAGCGGTGCGACGGCCACGGAATTGGGTTGTTCCTGCGCGGTCTTGGCGGGTGGCAACCACACCTCAACGCCCACCGGCAACGGCAACTCGCCGCGTGCCGCACGCCGCGACCACGCCGGGTTAAGCTCCGTAATTTGTTTGAGGCTGACTTCATGCAGCTTGGCTAACTGAGCGGCAGATAGTTTGCGATCCAGCACGACCTTTTGCACATCCAACGGCGCTTCGAGCCGTACGCCGCCGGCGAAATAATCGTGCGGACTACTAGCCACATCGCGCGCGGCAAGAAATTCGGTGTAAAAATTTTTCGATGCGAAACCGAAGCTGCGCGACTCGTATTCGCGTACCGCTTGTGCGAAATCGTCGCCCACCAGCCTCTTCGCGCGCAGCATGCCTTCGATGCCATGGTTGTACGACGTCACCGCGTACGGCCAGTTGCCCAAGGTGTCGTAGGCATGGCTTAAGTAACGGGCGGCACCGCGCGCTGACGCCACGGGGTCGAGGCGTTCGTCAATTGCTGCATTCATTTTTAGGAAAAGGCGCCCGGCGCCGCGCGTAAATTGCCACACGCCGACTGCACCCGCCGACGAACGCGCGCTGGTTTGAAAGGAAGATTCGACGTGCGGTAAAAATGCCAAGTCCGTGGGCAGGCCTGCATCGCTGAAAATACGCCGGAAGGTGGCGTCGTAACGGCCGCTGATTTCCAAGCCGCGCCGGAACCGTTCGCGCATGCCGCGTTGCGAACGCACACGCTCGGCCGCCCCCGGCACCGCATCTTCACCTGCAACGGATTGAATGCGGAACAGCAATTCACGTTCGGCATCGGTGAGTAAAGACGGCGTTTTATAGTGTCGCGCCACCGCCTGAAGCTGCGCTTGCAATGCCGTGCGATGCTCTTCGATGAGTTTTTTTTGTGCGGCGGTATAGCTATAGCCTTCGCTCGCTTCGCCGGGCAAGTCGACGACTTCATAAACGATGCCGGGGTAGTCCATATCATGCAGCGCGACCTGGCCCAGGCTCCAATAGCCATACACACTGCGCCAGAACGCAACTTGCTCGGCTAAGGCATTAGGACGCGGAAACGGATCGGCTTGCGTCTCACCACTCGGCGTCCGGGTAATCATGCCCGTAGGGGGGGTGGGCTGTGCCGCACTTACAACTGAGCAACACACCGACAAACCAATAAAGAATGACGTGGAACGCAGATTCATAGACATATCTAACACCCTAAGAATTCAGTTAACCTCCTCCCTGTTTGCAGTCACTCTCGCGTCGCTTGGCAAGCACTCCTTGAACAGGCTCTAATATATCAAGCCAGGTGCAATACTGCATCGCCAAAGCGAGTTTAAGTTTCACCGCAGGCGGTTTTGTCACACAATTGGCGACTTTTTCCTACTTAGTGAATTCACGTCTGAATGCATCCCTTACAACAGTGGTTAAAACAACTTGATCGTAAACGCGCTGCTATCCCGCATTTTTGGCGTTGGCTACTGTTGATCGTCACAACCATTGGGTTTCTTACGTTGTGGGCGTATGTCGCCTATCTCGACTCGGTGGTAAAAGCTAAATTCGAAGGCAAACGCTGGGCGGTACCTGCGCGTGTCTATGCGCGCCCACTAGAGCTCTACCCGGGCATGAACATGACGGCGAGCCAGTTCGTGCAGGAATTGTCTAGCCTTGGCTACTACGACGCACCCACGCCAAAAATTTCAGGCAGTTATCGGCGTAAAGGCGGGGCGTTTTTTGTGATCACCCGCCCGGCGACATTTTGGGACGGCAAAGAACCTTCCATAGCCTTTCGTGCCGAGTTCAGCGACGGTGTGCTCAACAGTTTGTCGCGCGCTTCCGGCAACGAGCCCTTGAATCTGGTGCGTTTCGATCCGATGCAAATCGGCAGCATTTATCCCGCACACAATGAAGACCGCATATTAGTCAAGCTCAGCGACGTCCCACCGCAGCTAATCAAAGCATTGCTGGCCATAGAAGACCGTGATTTTTACGAGCATCATGGCATCGCGCCACGCGCGATGTTCCGCGCGCTGTTCGCCAACCTGCGCGCCGGCGGCACGGTACAAGGCGGCAGCACCATCACGCAGCAACTGGTGAAGAATTTCTTCCTCACCAACGAGCGCACGCTCACGCGCAAAATCAATGAAATTATCATGGCGTTGGAATTAGAACGGCGCTATGGCAAGGCTGAAATTTTGGAGACTTATCTCAACGAAATTTATCTCGGCCAAGACGGCGCGCGTTCCATCCACGGCTTCGGCTTGGCCAGCCAGTTTTATTTCGGCCGGCCGCTGAATGAATTACACACCGAACATATTGCCTTGCTCGTCGCGCTGGTCAAAGGCCCGTCGTTTTACGACCCGCGCCGCCATCAACAACGCTCGCGCCAGCGCCGCGACTTGGTGGTGGATGCGTTAGTTTCACTCGGCGATATCACCGACAAAGACGCCAAGCGCTTCAAGGCAGCAGATCTTGGCATTACCAAAATCGCCGCCAGCGGCGTAACGCCGTTCCCGGCGTTTCTGGACTTGGTGCGCGATCAACTCAAACGCGATTACCGCGAAGAAGATCTAACCAGCGAGGGTCTGCAAATTTTCACCACGCTCGATCCGCTGGTGCAACGCTCTGCGGATCGCGCCATGGTGAATCAAATACATCAAATCGAAAAATACAAACGCTTGCCGCAAGGGCAACTGCAAGGCGCAGCCGTGGTGGTGAATGTCGAGGGCGCGGAGGTGTTGGCCGTGGTCGGCGGGCGCGACCCGAACTTCGCCGGCTTCAATCGTGCGCGCGACGCGGTGCGGCAAATCGGCTCACTGGTCAAACCGGCGGTGTATCTCACCGCGCTGAAAAACCCGCAAAACTACACGCCCGTCACACAGATCGATGACAGCGCCGTCTCGCTCAAAGCCGGCGACGGCAAACAGTGGACGCCGGAAAATTACGATCACCAAGAACACGGCCCGGTTCCACTCTATCAAGCGCTCGCTCATTCCTACAATCTTGCGACCGCGCGTCTTGGGCTGGCGATCGGTTTACCCAATATTGTCGACACCCTGCACGCATTAGGCGTCGAACGCGAGATTGATCCTTATCCATCGCTGTTATTAGGCGCCGCGTCGCTCACGCCGCTGGAAGTCACACAGATGTACCACACGCTTGCCAACGGCGGTTTTCTCTCGCCGTTGCGTGCGATCAATGCCGTGCTGACCGCCGACGGCAAGCCCTTACAGCGGTTTCCCTTATCGGTAGAACGCGCTGTCGATGCCGCTTCGGTCTACGTGGTGAACACTATGTTGCAGGCAGCCGTACGTGAAGGCACCGGGCGCTCGTTGTATTCGATGGTTCCCGCGTCGCTGGCTGTGGCCGGAAAAACCGGCACCTCTAATGATTTGCGCGACAGCTGGTTCGCCGGTTTCACGCACGACCGCCTGGCCGTTACCTGGCTGGGCATGGACAACGATCAATCGTCGCGCTTAACCGGCGCCGAGGGCGCACTGCGTGTGTGGGGCGACTTGATGAGCGGAATCAGTGCGCAACCCGGCGCGTGGCCGGTGCCGGACAATGCAGAATTAGTGTGGATCGATCCAGCCAACAATCTACGCGCCGATTCTTCGTGTGCCGGAGCACTACAATTAGGCTTCATCGCCGGTTCCGCACCCGCGAATTACTCGCCCTGTGCCGGGCTGGGTGGAGCCGTGGATCAAACTATCAATTGGATTAAAGGAATCTTTCAGTGAAACACCTACGGCAACCCTTGTTATGGGCGACTTGCACCGTGGCACTTGAACTCGTCGCGTGCGCCACCCCGGGCACGCTACCAACGCTAGATGTCAACATCGGAACATCCGAGCCATCCACAACCACAATCCCGCATGACCCAAGCGTGCCTGCAACAGAAGAACCGGCGCGCCCAGTACTCAAGCTACCGCCCACGTACTCCGACGCACAGACCACCACGCACCCGGCGGTGCTCGCACTGTTAAGCGAAGCCACACGTCAAGAAAACGGTGGCGACCTGGAAGTCGCCGCCGCCAAACTGGAACGCGCGTTACGCATCGAACCACGAAATGCCGTGCTCTGGCACCATCTCGCCACCGTGCGCCTGCGCCAAGGGCAAGCCCAGCTCGCCGTGAGCCTGGCGCAAAAATCCAACAGCTTCGCAGCCCACGATTCCGAACTGGTAGAACGCAATCAACGCATTATTGAACAGGCGCGGGGGCGGAATTAATAACTATGGATGCGGTAGTTTTGTTGTCCAAAATGCAAGCTTCAGAGTTACGCTACTTACCCGCTTTAAATGGGTGTAATTGGGTGTAATACTGGTTAAATGCTTCAGTTCAATACTCTGCAAATTACCCCGGATATCTTGAGCCTGATCGCCAGGATCGACGAGTTCAAAGGCGCATGGCGTGCTCTGAGTACACTCGCTCCCGACCGTCTGTCGGCCCTACGCCGCGTCGCCACCATTGAAAGCATCGGCTCGTCCACTCGCATTGAAGGCAGCAAGCTCTCCGACCGGGACGTCGAGCGCCTGCTGTCCAATTTGTAAATCCAGTCTTTCGCCTCCCACGACGAACAGGAGGTTGCCGGTTATGCCGAGCTGATGGCTCTCGTCTTTAATTCCTGGCAAGACCTTCCCTTTACCGAAAACCACATTAAGCAGTTGCACCAGACCCTGCTGCGCTATAGCGAGAAGGACACCTGGCATCGCGGCAATTACAAAACGAACTCCAACAGCGTCGCCGCCTTCGACGAGAACGGCGCGCAGATCGGCATCGTATTCCAGACCGCAGCACCATTCGATACGCCGCGCCTGATGACCGAGCTGGTCACCTGGGTTCAGCAGCCGCGTGAGATCCGTCACCTGCACCCGCTGCTGGTCATCGCCCTGTGTGTTGTCGTGTTTCTGGAAATTCATCCGTTCCAGGATGGCAACGGTCGGCTCAGCCGAGCCCTGACAACGCTACTGCTTCTGCAGGCGGGCTACGCGTACGTACCGTACAGCTCCTTGGAGAGTGTGATCGAACAAAACAAGGAAGCGTATTACCTCGCTCTGCGGCAAACCCAGGGCACCATCCGCACCGAGACGCCAAATTGGCAACACCTGGCTGGTGTTCTTCCTGCGTTCATTGGCGGAGCAAGTCCGCAGACTGGAGAAAAAAATCGAGCACGAGCGCCTTGTGCTGGCGCCCATGCCGCAACTCTCGTTACAGATCGTCGAGTTCGCCCGCCAACATGGTCGTGTCACTATGAGCGAAGCCATCAAACTCACTGGCGCGAATCGCAACACCCTCAAGCAACACTTCCGTCACTGGTCGAACGCGGACACCTCCACCAGCACGGCAGCGGGCGCGGCGTGTGGTATCAGCTACGTTGAAATGCATGCGGAATTGCGCTCTCAAAAATGCAGGGGTATTTCCAAATAAACGCGCCAGGCGCAATGCCATCGCGGGACTGACAGCGCGTCGTTCGCGCAAAACTTCGTTGACCGATTGCCTTGAGACTCCAAGCGACTCGGCCAACTCGATCACCGACAAGTTGTAATCCGGCAAAAAATCTTCACGCAACATCGCGCCAGGGTGGGTTGGCCGCCGGCGTGCTTTTCCAGTGTTTGGCAAACTCATAGGCATTCCTCCTGCGTCAGTGATAGTCCGCGAATTCCACGTCATAGGCGTCACCGTCTTGAAATCTGAAACAGATTCGCCATTGGTCATTCACACGGATGCTGTATTGCCCTTTGCGATCACCTTTCAATGCTTCGAGTCGATTGCTGGGAGGCACCCTCAAATCCTGGAGACACGTCGCATGATTAACGTAGTCCATCCTGCGCGCAGCTCGCGTGGCTAAATCAGGATGAATGCCCTTGGCGTGTTGATTCAAGAACAACTCACGCGTGCGCTTGTCGGCAAAAGTCTTGATCAAGCAATATCGTCTCCGGATAAACATAACTGTAACGTGGTGCGTGACAGACTACAACACGGCGATGCGTGACGCGGATGCGAGTTGTCAGAAATATATCCGGGGAGCCCGGCGAAATTCGCCGGGTGATGAGTCCCTCGTAGCTGCTTTCGAACGAGAAAATGCGGTGCTCGCGGACTATCGCGGTTGCCGTTAGGAGTCAGATGATGAATAGAATGTACAACCCACCGCATCCTAGCGAAGAGTGAAGGACGGGCCGTTCGTCGACACCGGCTCACGGAGTTTGCCAAACGCATAATGGCCCGTAGCCATTCATGCTGCTTTTGCAGGGCCTTCGATGCCGATCTTCAAGCCCAAAGATTTAATCACCGCGAGAAAAGTTTTCAGCGTCGGATTCCCATGCGGAGAAAGCGCGCGGTAGAGAACTTCACGACGAATCCCTGCGTCCGCCGCAAGCTTACCTACACCGCCGTAAGCCTCTGCAACGTGCCGCAATGCAATCATCAAAACAGCAGGTTCCTGCTCGTCTTCCAATGCCGCTTTTAGATATTCAAGTGCATAAGCGGGGTCGGCGCGCAGCTCGCGCACCATCACTTCATCATTACTGATACTCTTTTTGCGTTTACTCATCACGATCTCCGCTTGAATTCTTTCAGCAGCATGGCGGCCCGCTCGATATCGCTTTGCTGTTTGCGCTTATCGCCGCCGCACAGCAACAAAATACCTTCGATACCAGCAGATTACTAACCCGCCGGAAATACGCTACGAGTTTGGATGATCGTCATGCCGATCAGAGTGCGGGTGTCAACGCCAAGGGCTGACAATGCAATAATGCAAGCCAGATCCGGTTACTCCCAACAACAAGACACGTTCCAGTGTCGTAAACTGAGCAATTCACCCCGCATTGTGGGTTCGATGTCGTTTGAACAACGCCCGGTCGCTGGCACAATAGCGCGAATGAATTCGCATCTACCTGCTCAATTTACTGGCACCGGGACTTGGTAGGAATTTTCAGCGCCAGAGAGACTCATTGTGAAAGAAATATAGAAGCGTCTCCCTTTCCATTCCCGTTGAAGTGCATGCGGAATTGCGCACTCATAAATGCAATAACGCTACAGCCGTCCAAACGTAGCTTTGGGATTGGGGATCACTAAAAATAGAAGCGTCCCCTTTTTACGCGTTACGTTCGCTCCTTAAACGGATTCAGCGGCGCGCGGTTGGAACGCGGATTTTTACACCCTCAAATCGTGTACGCGTCGCCCTAACGATCAGAATGCGCAACCCGCCACATCCCGACTCAACACCGTAAGCTCGCGCTTGCAAGACCAGTTCAGATACGTATATTATTTGTTTTTTTATACGTGGAGTTAAACTCATGGCCGCGACAAAATTAACCCTGCTGGTCGACAAGAAAATTATCGAACGCACCAAGCGTTACACCAAACATCACCACACAACCATTTCGCGTCTGGTGTCGCGGTTGTTGGAACGACTAACCCACGCTGACACGGAAGAATTACCACCTGCCGTAGTGCGGCTGGTCGGCGTATTGCCGAAAGAAGCATCGTTAGACGAGCATCACACTCGTCTGCGTGACAAGTACAAATTATGAAACTCTTGCTGGACGCGAACGTCGTGCTCGACGTGCTCGCGATGCGCGAACCACACTGGAAAGCCAGCGCAGGTGTACTGGCACGCGTGGAGTCGGGCAAAGCCAAGGGGTTGATCGCTGCGCACAGCGTGACGACCATCTATTACCTGCTCAGCAAACACCTCAACCGCAAAAAAGCACGTGCCGCAATTGTGCAACTGCTCAATGTCCTGGACGTTGCCGCCGTGGACCACCACGTGGTCTCGGACGCATTGTCACTCGGCTGGGAAGACTTTGAAGACGCCGTGCAAGCCGCTGCCGCCTTGCATGCGAAAGCAACTCATTTGATTTCGCGCAACCCGAAAGACTTCGCGACGCTCACGATCCCCGTGTTGACACCCGATGAATTTCTGCGCGGCGAGCTGTTGGCGGAATAGCGCAGAAAGCAGACCCATGGATCAAAAATAATCCAACTACACAAACCTGACCCCGGTTTTCGACCATCGCAACGTAGTTTTGAATTGTGAATCATCAAAAATAGAAGCGTCCCCTTTTTTCCGCGATGGCGAACCAGAATAACTTTTTGTCCCATTAACACACGAACCACGGCCATCATCAGTTTCTGTATCGTAACCTTGTCCGTTTGTGTAGTAAGTGTCAGTAGTATTGCCGCTTCCCGCTGCGATTCCTTGGACTGTCGTAGGCGATATTGTCGCATTGAAAGGTGTACTGCTTAATGCGTATGAGTATGTAGTGACGGGAACTGCAACTACTGCAAACAGCAGTGAACACAACTTGCTCGGTTTCATTTTTGATATATTTCCATTTCGTTAGAGGTAGTTGCAAAACTCATCATTTACGGTTGAATTATTGCTGCAAAAATCATCTTCCACGGCGATCAGACAACGTGCGGCTTGATGCGGGCGGGGTGTTTTGCAAGAGGCTCACTAAAAATGCAATTGCTCTGTTCATTTTCAAACCTCCAAGTTAAACAAGCGATAAGCAGGTAGGACTTGCACTATTGCATTTACACTCCAGGCAACTTCGTTGCTGCGCTTTACCAACCCACACAGCACCTCACAATCACCTATCGCATCGCCTCAACCGCTCGAACGTGACCATACAAAACCACGCGCACTTCGCATACCCCCAGAATCGGGGGTTCGGAGACGATTGTTGGCAGATTTTTCACAGCGCGCACCGCCGTGATCGCCACTGCGGCCAACAACTTCTTACCAGCCAAGTAAATGCATTAGCGAAGCATTCCTTCCCCCTGCAAGGAGGAAGGTGACGACTGCATGGATGCAAGAGGTAGAGCAACGCAGGAGCAGTTGCCGAGGATGGGAGTGATCGAAAATACCGTGTTGCTTGCACACCCCCATCCCGGCCTTCCCCCTTGCAGGGGGAAGGAGAATGGGCTATCTCGCCACCAACTTCGTAACAAGTTCGCCACGCGTGCGCGCGCCCAAACGCTGTTGCAGTTTGCGCATGTGATCGATAACAACTCCGCAAGTCAGTCTTGCCACGACCTACCCGTCGCCGCACAATGAAATCCGTTGAAATTCATTCGCACAGGAGCCCGACTATGCACGCTCTGTCACTTCCATATCCGGACGATCTTCTGGTGACATCCGGCAAGGCACCACAGGAGCTGGAGGAAGAGTTGGCTTTTCTGTTAGCCGCTAAACTGTTTGAACTGCACCGTCTTTCCGTAGGCAAGGCCGCCGAGTTTTGCCGCATGAACAAACTGCGGTTTATGTATGAACTCGGCCGCTTACGTATCCCGGTAATCAATCTCGACGACGACCAGATCGCCGACGAGCTGCGCGATGCCTGACACCCAGCATCGTCAAACTATCGTTGGCGACAGCGGCCCACTGAT
Source organism: Gammaproteobacteria bacterium (assembly GCA_016200445.1). Taxonomy (GTDB): domain Bacteria; phylum Pseudomonadota; class Gammaproteobacteria; order SG8-11; family SG8-11; genus UBA6921. The sequence continues at coordinate 11,852 of JACQEQ010000182.1, forward strand.
TGCGTTGGCCATTATCGGGCAACTGGAACTGCTGCCCCGCCTGTACCGACGCGTGATAATTCCACAAACCGTGTGGCATGAAATCACCGTACAAGGCGCGGGCCTGCCCGGTGCGCTGGAAGTCAGCCGGATCACCTGGCTAGATATTCAACGGGTCGAGTCTCAACAATTGCAGTCACTGGCAATTCTGGTGGATCGTGGCGAAGCCGAGGCCATCGCCTTAGCAATGGATAACCCCGGCAGCACGGTATTACTGGATGACGCGCAGGCACGCCGCGTAGCCGAGCGCTTTGGGGTAGATCGCATTGGTACGCTGGGCATATTGCGGAGAGCGAAGAACGCCGGGTTGCTCCGCGCGATCAAGCCTTACGTGGAGCAACTACAAACGAACGGCATTTTCATGCGACAGTCCCTGATCGATGCGGTGCTGCGTGATGTTGGCGAAATCGCCTGATGTAAAAAAGTTGCGCTTCCATACGTAAAGCAACAAAGAGCGAACGAAAATATTACGAGGTGGCCAGCCATGAAAAATGAATATGATCTTGCAAAAATGAAAGCGCGAAAAAATCCATATGCGTCGAAATTGAAAAAGCCCGTCACGATGCGGCTTAGCGAAGACGTGATTGGCTATTTTAAGGCGATGGCGGAAGATGCTGGCGTTCCTTATCAGAGCCTAATCAACTTGTATCTTCGTGACTGCGTTGCTCACCATCGTAAGCTCGACATCAGTTGGCTGGCCAAGCCTTAACGTAAGTGGTGCCATATCTCGTCTGAGCTCGGCCCTAAACTTGAGCAAGGTTTCGGGACCCGGCAGCGCCGCCCCGCTTTCGATCCGAGCATAGCAACGGATTTTTCGATTCGAAACGCGCTCCGCCGTGCCCCTACCCCGCCACCAACTTCGAGACCAGTTCGCTGCGGTTGCGCACCGCCAGGCGCGTTTGCAGTTTGCGCACGTGGTCGATGACGGTGTGCGCGCTGATGGCGAGTTGTGTGGCGATGGCGTCGTAGGATTCGCCGTGTACCAAGCGCACAGCGATCTGGGTTTGTTTGGGCGGCAGCGCGAGTTGTTCGCACTGGCGCAAGATTTTCAGGGCGAGCGGTTGGTAGTGGGTGAGGGTCACCAGGGTTGCGCCCGCACGCATGGAGTCAGCGGACGCATTGAGTCGTTGCATGTGAAACACGAACTGGCCGCAGGCGTTGTGAAGTTCGCCGCGTGTGGTGGTGTGGTCACACCCGGCCGTTGGTTGCGCTGCCCGCAGTTGTGCCCACAAGCTGTCGATGCTGCGTGCGGTGCGGGGCATGTCTACGGTGGCAAGACTCAATAAGCGCGCGGCGTGCGGGCAGGCGTGTAGCACGCGTCCGGCGTCATCCAGTAACAGCGTGCCGGTTTGCGAGGGCACGTAGAGGTTCGAAGGCGGTGTCGGCTGCGCATGCAATGCGGCTGCAAGTGCCGGAGCGAGACTTAACAGCACCGCTTGTTCGTGGGTTGAGAATACTGTGGCCGATGCGCTGCGAGACAACACAATGCAACCGATGAACTGGTGCGCGGCATACAGGCTTACAGTCAACGCACGGTGTTCAACGGTGTGCTGGACGAAGTGGGGATCGTGTGCGAACAGCGCGGCGCGCAGGGATGCATCCGCACCCGCCCGCACGGTGCAGGTGAGTTTGCCGGAGCCTGCGCACACCTGCACGCGTGGCCACCACAGACGCTTGGCCCTGCGTCTGTTTCGACAACGAAACGTGCTCGGCGGTGTCGGTGGCGACGCACGTTCCAGATGCATCGGAATTCCAAATGACGCTTGCCGCGAGTGCGGGAATTAGGTTACGTAACCCGGCAAATAATTCCGGCAGCAACATTGCTGGATCGAAGTTCAGCTGACACAGCAAACGCAGGCGTTCGAGCGCATGGCGATCCTGCGCCTTGCGCGTCTCCGGCGCGTGGTGGTGTTGCGGTGGTGATGATCTGCGCGGCGACGTATGCGGCGCGGATGCGGCTTGCATTACTGCATTTACAAATCCATCGGCCCCCGGCATAAACGACCCCCGATGCCCATTGCTCCATTCCGTCACACGCTTACACTTGCGTGTCCCCACTCGACGTTTCTACTACACAAACTAAAAAATCAAACCAACTTCGCCGTTGCGCGCAACGGCGAATTATCAGAACACAACTACGTGACAGTTTTTTGGGTTAAGCGAAGAGAACGAACGAAGAATAGAGTGGCGAGCGACAGAAGCCGGATGTAAAAATGTGTAGACGCCCCCGCGAATCTCCACTGCTACCCCCTTCACCTGCATTACTTCCGTGTTACGACCATGCATCTATTTCAACAAGGCCGTTCCGTTTTGGCTGCGTTGAGTGACTTAGAATTTATTGGGTAGCTGATTTCGAGTCAAGAATTTATTCTAGGTATTATTTACGCGCCTCGCACAATAGCCTTGCATTGCCTCAGACTAAAAGCGGCGCATTCAATAACTATCGACAATTGGCGCTTCAACCAACCCCTGACCCAGCGCCACGCGCTCGTCGAATACGAAACAACTGCCGCGCCATACGCTGTCCGCTGCAGGTATGTGTTCGAGGTATTTTAAGATTCCGCCTTGTAGGTGGTACACGTTTTTGAAACCCAGATCGAGCAGCAAGGCGCTGGCTTTTTCGCAGCGGATGCCACCGGTGCAATACATCGCGACGTTGCGTTGCGTCGCCGGGTCGAGCGTGCGGCGCACGTAGTCGGGAAATTGTCGAAACGTGGCGATGCGCGGGTCGACGGCGTGTTCGAATACGCCGAGCGCAGTCTCGTAGACGTTGCGGGTGTCGAGCACCAACATGTCTTCTTCCGCCAGCAGGCTATTCCACTGCGACGCGGGAACGTATTCACCGACGGCGCGAGCCGGGTCGACCCCATCGACGCCGAGCGTGACAATTTCTTTTTTCAAACGTACTTTCATGCGGCCAAACGGCGGTTCACGCGCCGCCGATGCCTTGTAGTGCACATCGGCCAGGCGCGGGTCGGCGCGTAAAAATGCCAACACCGCGTCGACGCCGCCACGCGTGCCGGCGATGGTCGCGTTAATACCTTCTGGCGCCAGCAAAATTGTGCCGATGACGCCGTGCACCTGACACACTTCGAGGAGCGGGGCACGCAACTGTGCGCAGTCTTCTAACCGTATAAATTTATAGAATGTCAAAACCGTGTATTGAGACATGACCTACACTCGTTCATAGCCAATATTTTTGTGAAGGTGGATTTTACCGAAGGCCCACTCGGAATGTGGACAATAATTTGTCGCACCAATCAATCGCGCGGATTCGGGTATAGGAAAACCTCAATAGATATGTGCGGAAGACCGCGCCAGACTCGATATTGCAATTTCGTTACAAGCTAAAAAGGAGAATATTCATGTCTGCTGGACTCGTGTTTGCTCTTGCATGCTCCATTGTTGCGCTGCTGTATGGCATCGTTTCCACGTATTCGGTGATGTCCTTACCGGATGGGAATGACCGCATGCGGCAAATCGCCCGTGCGATTCAGGATGGCGCATCCGCCTATCTGCACCGGCAATACACCACCATCGGCATGGTCGGTGTTTTATTATTCGTGGTGATATTTTTCGCGCTGGGGAAACTCACCGCAGCGGGCTTTGCGCTGGGTGCGGTGTTATCGGGTGCTGCCGGTTATATCGGCATGACTGTGTCGGTGCGTGCCAATGTGCGCACTGCGGAAGCGTCGCGCGGCGGGCTCGACGCCGGGTTGAGCGTCTCGTTTCGTGCCGGCGCAATCACCGGCATGCTGGTGGTTGGCTTGGGGCTACTGGGTGTGGCGGGGTTTTACGCGCTGTTGTCCGCGCTCGGCGGCACCGCGAGCACACCGGATCTTGCTCCGCTGGTCGGGTTCGCGTTCGGCGGTTCGCTGATTTCCATCTTCGCGCGCTTGGGCGGCGGCATTTTCACCAAGGGTGCGGATGTCGGCGCCGACCTGGTGGGAAAAGTCGAGGCCGGCATCCCGGAAGACGATCCGCGCAACCCGGCGGTGATTGCCGACAATGTGGGCGATAACGTGGGCGACTGTGCCGGTATGGCAGCGGACTTGTTCGAAACCTACGCAGTGACCATCATCGCGGCGATGATTTTGGGCGTGTCGATGTTTCCGCAGCATGCGACCGAAGCCGCGTTATATCCGTTAGTGCTCGGCGGCGTATCGGTGCTGGCCTGCGTGCTGGGAACATTTTTTGTCAAGATCGGTGCCGATCGCAAAGTAATGAATGCACTGTATCGCGGCGTGATCGGGGCGGCGATGCTGTCCGCCATCGCATTTTATCCGGCCACGACCTGGATCATGGGTGGCGTGCCCGACATTAACATTATCGCTCTGTATAGCGCAGCCCTGGTAGGGCTGGCGGTCACCGCACTGCTCATTGTCATCACCGAGTACTACACCGCCACCGAATGCCGGCCGGTACGCGCCGTGGCGGAAGCCTGTGCCACGGGACACGCGACCAACATCATCGCTGGATTGGCGTTATCAATGCGTTCAACGGCGGCGCCGGTGCTGGTGGTGTGTGCGGGAATCTACATCGCATTTCACTTCGCTGGCTTGTATGGCATCGCTGTCGCAGCCACCTCGATGTTGTCGATGACCGGCATCATCGTCGCACTCGACGCCTACGGCCCGGTGACCGACAACGCTGGCGGCATTGCGGAAATGTCAAACCTGGAACCCGCAGTGCGCGAAACCACAGACACCTTGGACGCGGTCGGCAATACCACCAAGGCCGTCACTAAAGGCTACGCGATTGGCTCGGCAGGTCTCGCGGCGCTGGTGCTGTTTGCCGATTACACGCGCGAGCTGAACCACCATTTGAATCAGACGACCAGCTTCGATCTTTCCAACCCCAACGTCATCATCGGCCTGTTCATCGGTGGTTTGGTACCGTATTTCTTCGGTGCGATGGCGCTGGAATCGGTCGGGCGTGCGGCGCAATCGGTGGTTGTCGAGGTGCGGCGCCAGTTCCGTGAAATTCCCGGCATCATGACCGGCGAACAGGCGCCCGATTATTCCACTGCCGTGGATATGTTGACGCGTGCGGCCATCAAAGAAATGGTGCTGCCCGCGATGTTGCCGGTGTTGACACCCTTACTGGTCGGGATTGTGCTCGGCCCGCAAGCGCTGGGCGGCCTGTTGGTCGGCTCCATCGTCACCGGCTTGTTCGTCGCGATCTCGATGACTACCGGCGGCGGCGCGTGGGACAACGCCAAAAAGTACATTGAAATCGGCAATCACGGCGGCAAGGGTTCCGAAGCACACAAAGCGGCAATTACCGGCGATACCGTCGGCGACCCCTATAAGGACACGGCGGGCCCGGCGATTAACCCGTTGATCAAAATCATGAACATCGTTGCGTTGATGATTGTGCCGTTGCTTTAGCCAATAATTCGTCCCTCCTCGACGAGGAGGGACGTTTTAGGAACTACGGATTAACGCAATTCTCGCCGTCCACCGTGATGTCAACGTTCGTCACGATGCCGTCTAAATCCACCGGGGGTGAATGCAGGCGATCGAGCAAGCTTGCTGCCTCTGCACACGATAGAGCGTTATTTCCACCCACTTGCAACAAGCGCGCGTTTTTCAGCGCGACCAGTGCCGCGACGTGGCCTACGCCTTGACCGCCTAATTCATTGCCGGATATATCCAGCTCGACCAGGTTGGTTAATGCGGCAAGCGGTGCGGCATCGACAATGTGATTACCCCCCAAGTACAAGCGCGCGAGGTTCGACAAGCTCACAAGTGGCTGTACGTTGACAATTTCGCTGTTGTACACCGACAGATAGACCAGGTTCGTTAAGCGCGCCAGCGGCGACACATCGCTGACCTTGGTATCATTGAGATACAAACTGGTCACAGCCGTGAGCCCCGACAACATGCCGACATCGCGGATTGGGTTACCGCTGAGCGATAGATAATTCAGCTTGGCAAGCGCGGCCAGCGGTTTGATGTTGCTGATCTGATTGGCATCCAAGGCGAGATAACCTAAGCCGGTGAGCGATCCGAGTTTGCTCACATCGGTGATGTTATTGCTACGTAGGGACAGGTTAGTGACATTTTCCAACCATTCCAGGCCGGTCAAATTACTGATGCCTAATTCGTTACACACCAGAATGCCGGTCACTTCGTCGCCGTAAATCCAATTGTTAATCGCCGCTTCGCCGTCGATGCATTGTTGCAACGCAGCATCGGGGAACAATCCCGAGAGCCGTTGATTATGCGGCGTGGCCACACGCTGCTCGGACGGATAGCCTTCGCCGCCGGCATTCACAGCCGCCACTTTGTAGGCATATTTGGTGTTATTGGTTAAGCCTTTGAACACATATGGCGCGACCGCGTTAGTGACTTTATTAAATGTCGTGCCCGTACCCGCCGCAAGTTTCCAATAAACGGTGTACGACTCCGCCCCCTGCACCGGTGCCCAACCCAGCGTGATACTCTTGTCGCTGCCATTGGCGACATTGATGACTGGAGCATCGGGTGCCAGCGTCAACGCGACCTCGGGCGACAGCTCGCCTTCACCGCCCTGATTACTCGCCGCGATACGGTAAAAATATTTTGCACCGTTGATGATATTAGAGTGCAGTAACGTTGCGGCGCTGGTTTTCAGCTGTCCATCCTTGGTGGTGACGTTACCGCTGGTATTCCAGTAAATATGGTATTCCGTCGCACCGCTCGCGGTTTTCCACGCCAAACTAATTTGTTTGTCGCCGCCCTTCAGATTAGTCAGCGCGGTCGCGTCCGGCGCCAGCGTCACGGACAATTCCTGCCCCAGCGCCTCACCGCCGCTATTCACGGCGGCGATACGATAATCATATGTCATGCCCCGCACCAAGTCAGGCTGTAGCAGCTTCGCATCGATACTGGTCAGTTTTTCATCCTTGGTCGTGACCTTGCCTGTGGTATTCCAGTACACCCGGTATCCGGTTGCGCCGAACACCGGTGTCCAGCTCAAGCTCACCGCCCGATCATTGCCTTGCGCGGTTTGCAGCACTGGCGCATCCGGCGCGAGCGTGACGCTGAACTCCGGCGATAGCGCACTGGCACCGGCGGCGTTGCGCGCACTGATCCGGTAGTAATAAGTACCACCATTCTCCAAGCCTAAGTGCGGCAATGGCGCCTTGAGCGCGTCTAGTTTTGCATCTCGTTCGGTTACGCTGCCCTTGGCATTCCAATACACCGTGTAGCTGGTCGCGCCCGGCATCGCATTCCACAACAGCGTCGCTTGCTTATCGGCAGCGCTGGCGCTGCCGGCCGGTGGAACATCGGGAATGAGCGTGACCTGCACCGGCGGTGCGGATGTCTCACCACCGGCATTAGCTGCGGTAATTTGATAGGTATAGGTCAGCCCGTTCGCAAGCTCTTTATGGACGAACGGCGATGTGGCTGCAGAGATTTTTTGATCCTTGCTGATCACAGCCCCGACCGAGCTCCAATAAATGTTGTAGGCAACGGCACCGGCCACCTTCTCCCAGCTCAGCGTGATTTGTTTGTCGCCGCCCAGCGGCGCTGCAACCACCGGCGCATCCGGCGCCAACGTGACTTTGGTTTCTGTCGACATCGGGCTCTCGCCGCCCGCATTGAGCGCCGCAATGCGGTAAAAATACACTCCGCCGTTTGCCAACCCGGTGTGCACCACGCTGGACGCACTCACTTCCAAATACGCGTCTTTACCTGTGACATCGCCCTTGCTGTTCCAATAAATGCGATACGCAACCGCACCGTTCACCGCTGGCCAGCTGAGGGTGATTTGTTTGTCGCCGCCCAACACGACCGGCACGCCCGGCGTATCCGGTAGCAAGGTCGCTTGCAGCGGCGCCGATGCAGCTTCGCCGCCTTCGTTGACGGCGGTGACCAAATAATAATAGGTATCGCCTTTGCGCAATTGCTCGTGCACGAACGGCGGTGTGACTCCGGCCAATTTGCTATCGCGCGCCGACACGTTGCCGGTCGTGTTCCAATACACATGATAAGCAGAGGCGCCTTCGGATGGGTTCCAACGCAGCGTGACTTGCCGTTCGCCGATGGCTGCGATTTCAGCGCGCGGCGCATCGGGCGCCAGCGTAATTGCAACCTGCGCCGCCAGCTCGCTTTCGCCGCCGTCGTTTTGCGCCGAAACGCGGTAGTAATATTTTCCGCCGTTGCGCAATGCTTCGTGCGTCCACTGAATGTCTTTGGTCGTGACTTTTTCATCGCGGGCGGTGACGTTGCCGGTGGTATTCCAATACACGGTATAAAGCGTGCTCGACGGCACCGCGTTCCAATGCAGGGTCACGCGCTTATCCGCACCTTGCGGCGCAGCAACGACGGGCGTGTCCGGCGGCATGACCACGTGCACCTCGGGCGACAATGCGCTTTCGCCGCCGATATTTTTCGCAGCCAAGCGGTAATAGTAAGTCACCCCGTTACTCAGATCCGTATGCACCCACGGAAATGTCACGCTGGTGACCTTATTGTCAGTCAAGCCGACGTTGCCACGTGTATTCCAATACAAGGTATAGGTCTGCGCACCGACGACGGGCGCCCACTGCAAGGTGATTTGCCGCGTGGCCTTGTCGGCTTTATTGATGACCGGAACTGCCGGGCGCAACGCGGCCGCAACCTCGGCCGACAAGGTTTCGCCGCCGGCGTTGGCTGCCGCCACACGATAGTAATAAGTCTCGCCCGGCTGGAGATCACGCGGCGTGAACGGGGAGGCCGCATCGGCAACCTTGTGCGAGGCGCTCGTAATACCAGGGCGCGTGTCCCAATACACCTGATAACTACTGGCACCGCTGACCGCAGACCAGTCCAAAAATACATGCTCGCTGTCGTTGCGTACTTGCAGCACTGGCGCGAGCGGCGGGAACGTCACACTAATTTCCGGCGACAACTCGCTTTCGCCAGCAAGATTCAGCGCACTCAATCGATAGTAATAGGTGGCCCCGCGTGCCAAACCAGTGTGAATAAATGCCGACGAGACATACTCGATTTTTTTGTCGCTCTTGCTCACGCCGCCGGTCGTATTCCAATACAAATGGTACGACTCGGCGGCAGCCACCAACGGCCAGGCCAACGTCGCTTCGCCTTCCCCGGCGGTGACCGATGCAATCACCGGTGCCGCACTGGTTAGCTGCACCGACATCTCGCGCGACAAGTCGCCTTCTCCGCCGTCGTTTTGCGCAGCGATGCGATAAAAATAGCGCGCGCCCGGGCGCAGATTTTGATGGATGTACGACGCTTGCGAGGCCGTGATCGCCGCGTCGCCGGTCGTGACTTTGCCGGTGGTATTCCAGTAAATGCGGTAGTGCTGCGCCCCGGATACCGCCTCCCATTGCAGCGATACCGCCTGCGCAGTTGCCTGCACATCCACATTCTGCGGACGCCCCGGTGCCAGCGTTACCGTTGCGGTAAAACCGGTTTCGCGTTCGCCCCCGGCGTAACCGGCATTGAGCCGGTATTGATAGGTTGCGCCGGACGCCAAACGCTCATGCACAAACGGGGACGTGACGTTGACAATTTTGTTAATGCCGCTGCCATTCGCACCGATGCGTTGCCAATAAAGGTTGTACCACACCGCATCGGCGACACGCGGCCACGTCAGCGTCACATTTTGTTTACCGGCTTTGGCTGTCATGCCTTCCACGGCGGCCACCGCATCGGGCGCAACTTCGCCATGCGCGAGCCGCACCAGCATGCACAAGGCCACAGCCCACCACCGAAGTTGGAACGCTCGCATCATTTCCCTGAATTGAAGTGCTGAAAAGTTAAGTGCGCCGCGCGCACTGGACAATGCGATCGCGTCAAAGCATAGCGCATAGTACGTCGCGATCCCAAGTTCGGGCGTGATGGAATTCACGCGCGCCGTCACTACCAACGGCACAGCGTCGTACACATTGCATTGGCTCGTGACGCGGGTCATGCTCTACGAAACACGAACCGCCTATGTCTTCGCTAACGCTAAACAATACCGTTCCACTCCACTGCAACTCGTTGCAATGGAATCTGCTGCTTGGTTTTTTTGCGCTCCTGATTTATGTACAGATCGCCCCAGCCGCTGCACCCGAAGCGCCGCAACACCGGCCCAAGATCGGGTTAGCGTTGGGCGGCGGCGGCGCGCGCGGTTTGGCGCACATCGGCGTGCTCAAAGTGCTCGAAGAATTACGCGTGCCCATCGACTACATCACCGGCACCAGCTCCGGCGCGATTATCGGCGGGATGTACGCGGCGGGTCTTTCGCCCGACCAAATTGAAATGCGCATCATCGGTATCGACTGGGACGACATGTTGTCCGACCGGCTGGCGCGACGTGATCTTTCTTACCGGCGTAAACAAAACGATCGCAACTACCTTTTTCCGGTCGAGTTCGGTATGCGCGGCTTGCAGCCGATTTTTCCACGCGGTCTGATTGCCGGGCAAAAAGTCGGATTCTTTTTGCGTTCGGCCACACTACGTGCTGCGGGCGTCACAGACTTCGATAAGCTGGCGGTGCCGTTTCGCGCCGTGGCCACCGACATCGAAACCGGCGCACCCGTCGTGTTGCGCAGCGGCGATCTGGCGGAAGCAATGCAGGCCAGCATGGCCGTGCCCGGGGTATTTTCACCGCTGGAAATCGGCGGCCGCTTGTTGGTAGACGGCGGCATGTCGGCGAACGTGCCGGTGGAAACGTTACGCGCAATGGGTGCGGATATCATCATTGCGGTCAACATCTCCGCACCGCTGCTCAATCGCAAACAGTTGGAGTCGATTGTCGACATTTCCGACCAAACGCTCTCGATGCTGTCGCTGAAAACCAATCAGCTGCAATTACAGCAACTGCACGGCGACGATATTTTGATCACACCCGACCTCTCTTCCATCGGCACCATGCAATTCGAACGCGGCGCCGAAGCTGTGACAGCCGGAACCGCAGCGGCGTTGGCGCAGGAAGTGTTGCTACGTAACCTCAGCGCGCCGCCTAAGGACTACACCAGATATTTACGCCGGCAACGCACCAAACTGGCGGCAGTGGCGCGCGTGGATTTCATAAAAATCGACAAACCCGAACGCGTGTCCGAGGAGATCATTACCCGGCGCCTTACCACCAGGACTGGCACGCAACTGGACATTGACACACTGCGCGGCGATATGACGCGCATATACGATCTCGGCGACTTTGAACGGGTGAATTTTCGCGTGGTACAAACCGATGCTGGCGAGGGCCTGGAGATCGATGCGCAGGAAAAGTCCTGGGGGCCGAATTACCTGCGTTTAGGATTGAATCTGACCGACGATTTCGAAGGCGATAGCCGCTTTAATATTTTGATCAATTACACCCGCACCTGGGTCAACCCGTTGGGCGGCGAATGGAAAAACGAATTCAGTATCGGGCGCACCCGCAAAATTTTCACCGAATTTTATCAACCTCTGGACCCTTACAGCGTGTGGTTCGTCGCGCCGCACGCGCAATTCAACCAAGATACGCGCGATGTCTACGACGGCGACGATCGCATCGCACAGTATTCAACCAAAACCAGCGAAATCGGCTTCGCTACCGGCTTGCAGTTAGGCAAGCACGGTGAAGTGCGTTTCGGTCTGCTGCGCGATTGGGTGCGTGCCGCGCCGCGCGTGGGCGCCGCCGATCTGCCGCATTACGACATTCGTCAGGGCGCATACACAACCAGCGTCGCCTACGACCGCGTCGACGATGTTAACTTTCCACGCAACGGCACGCTGATCCGCAGCAACCTGTTCATGGCCCGTAAAGAATTGGGCGCCGACACCGCCTACGACAAGCTTGACATTAATTGGTTGACCGCCTTCACATACAATACCCACACCATGTTTGCCAGCGTGGAACTCGGCACGAACCTCAATAACAAACTGCCGTTTTACGACCTATTCACCTTGGGAGGGTTTCAAAATTTATCCGGTTACCACGCCGCGCAACTGAGCGGAAAATACCTCGCATTCAGCCGTTTGGTGTACTACGAACGCGTTGGCCACCTACCCAAAGCCGCAGGCAATGGTGTGTATTTTGGCGCCTCGCTGGAAGGCGGCAATGTCTGGGACAACCGCGACGATGTCGGCCTGACCGATCTACGCAAATCGATCTCGCTCTTTGCCAGCGCCGATACCACCATGGGACCGTTGTACTTCGCTTATGGACTCAGCGACGGCGGCAATTACATGTTCTATCTGTTTCTCGGCCGTACTTTTTAAGCAACCGCGCGGCTACAAATTTCACATGTGTAAATCGCTCGGCGTTGCCGCGATTAATTACGGTATCAATATTTATCCATTTGCGTCTGCACGCCTTTGCGTTTAGCTTTTTTGCTCTACCCTCGCAGGAATTCATTTATGTCTGACGCACCCAAACCGATCCGCGAAATCCGCATCAACCCGATTGTGCCGACCGAGTCGGTGCTAGTCGCCACCGCGCGCGGCATGCGGCCTAAAAAGGCCGAAGCGCCAGCGGTGCGCGACACGCGCCACCATGTCGAGACCTGCCCGTTCTGCCTTGGCAACGAACACATGACGCCGCCGCAGATCGCACGTTATCCCGAGCAGCAAGACTGGGCGATTCGTATCGTCGAAAACTTGTACCCGGTACTGGGCGACGATCAACAGCAATCTAACTTCTCGTTCGGACTGCAACACACCATCGACGGTTACGGCCGCCACGAAGTGATTATCGACCACGCGCAACATGGCATCGCTTTGCAGGAAATGAGCGCGCAACACATTGCCATGCTGTTCGGCGCTTACCAAGATCGCATTCAACAACTTTACCAATCTGACGATCGCATTCGTTACGTGCTGGCGTTTAAAAATTTCGGTCCTGCCGCCGGCGGGAGCATTCCGCACACGCACAGCCAGATCATCGCCACGCCAGTGGTGCCGGAAAATGTCCAGACCGAGGTCACCCACAGCCGCACGTTCTTCGCCAAAAATCATCACTGCATTTTTTGCGCACTGATCGACGAAGCACTGACCTTCGAAGCCACGCTCTACTCGCGCGAAACCGGCGAGGTGCGCCGCAAAATCAACGTCGGCCAATACGTGGTCGAGCGCGGCCAGAAATTCATCGCCATTAAACCGTTCGCCAGCCGCTACGAATGGGAAGTGCACATCCTGCCACTACAACACCAAGCCGACTACCTGCGCGCCAGCCCTGAAGACCTCGCCGACTTCGCACGCGTACTGCAACGCACCATGGCGCGCCTCGACGCGGTGCTGGGCGGCGCGCAATACAACTATTTTTTGCACTCGCTGCCGCACGGTCCCAGCTACGCCGACAACGCCGCCAGCTACCACTGGCATCTGGAAATCTGCCCGCGCACCAGCATCCCCACCGGCTTTGAATTGGGCTCGGGATTATTTGTCAACACCGTAAGTCCGGAAGACGCGGCGGAGAAGTTACGGGCGGTGAAGCTTGATTAAATCGATGAACACCAAACGCAAGGTGATGGAAGATATCGGCACTAAGCAACCTTAGGTATGCTTAACAACATTTAGAATTTGCGCCCGCAGGCATTTCCCCAAAAGTCTTACATGCTGAAGCACGCGGTATCATAGCGCGCCACTTTCGTCACACGGGTTGTACGCACACCCTGGCCCAGACACCATCCGCACGTTGTTCACACAATACCAACGCAGCTCTTTACTTACAAAATCGAACTCCAACGTCAATTTGAAGGAATCACTATGCCTGATAAACTACGTGTGATTGTTTTGTGTCTGATTGTATGTTGCGCAAACTCCGGCTGCGCCACGATATTGCGTGGAACAACTCAGGCGGTAGAAATTGTAACTATTCCGCCAGGTGCAAAAGTACGCGCGGGTGATCAAGAGATAGTTACTCCTGGAAAGCTGATATTGCCAAGAATTGCTGAACACTCTGAAATTACAATTACCAAAGACGGGCACATTCCGCAGTCCGTGCAAGTTAGTCGGCAATCAACTCATAAAGCATGGCTAAACTTGCTCTGGTTTCCGACAGCAATTCTTGTGGGCATGGCAACATATACTGGAAGTTTTTCGGGACTCGCAGATGCGTTTTTTCTCTTTGTTGGAGGTTCAGTTTTATTCCCGATGATGGACTATAGTTCCGGCGCAGTTTACGACCTTGAGCCAGAAAGAATTCAGACCATACTCGAATCTGAAGCCCCCTAGGTCCGGGGCAGTGTTGCATTACTAGGCGCAGATTCTTTAAGGCTGCGCAATGCCGCGCTTTTCTTTGCGTATTACCAACTTCAATCCCGACCACACTGCACTCACCGCACAGACTTTGATGTCGACGAAATCCAGCGGCAACGCGACGGCGCGGATCACGTCTTCGGTGATGTCGGTGGTTACCTTGGCAGCTTTCTTCGGCCACGACACCCAGATGAATCCGGCCGGTTCCAATTCGTGCCGGTAGTTTCGCAGCAAGCGCGTTAACGCCTGTTTCTCGGTTACAAACACGTGCACCGCCGCGAATGGCGGTGACGTCTGCGTGACCACCTGCGCATGCTCCGGCAGAGCGCCCAACCACTCGTTAAATTCCGGCGGCGCGTTGATCGCCAGATACTTCATCCCCGGCTTGATGCCGAGTTTTTTGGGCAAGGGCGCGCCCGAATATCCCGTCGTCGCGCTCACATTTTTAGTTTCGGATGATCGCGCCATGCAGGCAGCGTGCGCATGTAGTCGCGCGTGCGCTGTTCGGCGGCGTCACGTGTCAAGCTTGGCTCCCGGCTCGCCGCCCACTGCACCATGCGCTCGAAGCGCTCTTCAAAACTTTGCAGGTTGCCTTGCGCATCGACGCAATAGGCACAGTAAGTTCCACTCTCGATAGGCATGCCGCAACTTTGACATTTCTCGGTACCACTCATGGCTTGCTCCTTTTGGTAGTTTCTTTTGCAGCGGCGGCGGTGACCAACGCACGCAGCCCATCAACCAGGCAGTGTCGATCCTGCGGGCTCATCCGCTCAATACTTTGCGCGAGCAGGTTCACATCCAGCACCTGACGACTGCGCTTTAAACTGTCGAGTCCTGCTTCTGTGATCCACACCAGGATGCGACGCCGGTCGCGCGCGTCGCGAATACGGTCGACATAGCTGTGCGCCTGTAACCGGTCGATGAGTTCGCTCATGGCGGACTGCGCACGTTTAAAATGCCGGGCCGCTTCCGTTACCGTGAGCGGCCCGGACAACTCCAGATGGGTGAGCACAGCCAGCGTTTCAGGCGCGGGCCGGTGCTCGTGTTTCTCCCAGCGCGCGTGCAGCCGCTGGTAAATTGCGGGATACAACGTCGCTATTTCTTGCGCCAACTCGATATGCTTCACACCAACAGTCTAGCGAGAAAAATCGCATCGTAAATCCCGATGCGTTGTTAATCCTTCCATGTCACCTTTTGATCCACGACTACACCGTCTTCAATCGTTCCTTTGGGCAGTGAATTCGCTTTTGCCTGAATAACCACATAGTACAGATCCTGGCCGGAGTTATTTCGCCACGCCCGGACCCCTGCCGGTGCTACGCGTATTGCCGTGCCTTCTTTAACCTCGATTATTTGCCCGTCGATTTGAAACTGTCCCTTTCCCTTCAGGAATAAATACAGCTCCTCATGCTCGCGATGCTGGTGATAAAACGGCATGGCGGCGCCAGGCGGGAATTTATTGAACGAGACTTCCATCCCGGTCAGTGCCAAATCATTTTTTAAAAATTTTTTCCCTTTAACCGCAGACGGCAATAACGGTGTGCTGAACGAATGCTGGTCGATATTTT
>JACQEQ010000183.1 GCA_016200445.1 Gammaproteobacteria bacterium
CGCAGATCATATGCGCCACTTATCTGCCTGCCTTTGTTGTGCGCTTGCTCAAAAGTACCGCCTTCTACATCCACTTTCGCCATAATGGTTTGCGAATCGTCTTCAGGAATTAGGCGGATATTGGTAATGCGCGGGCGGGCACGATTTAGCTGTTCGATCGACCGAATCGATCCCAATGCATCGTCGCCGCCCGATGCGAGTGCTGCAACGAGTTTGGGGGAATAGTAGTCCCGAATATATAGTTCAGCTGGCAGACTTCTATCGGGATCGTCAGGCATTAGCCAAGCAAAGCTATCAATTTTGTCAAGGCTATTTGTGTCGAATCGCCCGTCGGTCGACCATGCTAGCCATGTACCATCTGATAGCACCGCGATTGAGCACAATACTTTTTCACTGTCCATCTTCCACACCCGAAGCAATGCGTCTTCTCCGGCGGCAACCAACATCGTTCCGTCTGGATTTGGCGTCACTGTGCGCGAAACCGGGTTTGTTTCGGCTGTAAATTTCATAATTGAATTGTCTAGAAGAGTGATGCGCGCCACCACGCCGTTGGTCAAACTGGCAAATATGAACTGTCCGTCTTTGCTGAATGAAAAGGACTTTAGGCCGGAAGCATCGAATACTGCGGGCGAGCTCTCAATATCCTTAACAGGCCAGATTCTCAATACGCGATGCGATTTGAACTGAGGATCAATTTCTTGCTCTAACACTGCAAGGTGCTGCCCAGTGGGGGCAAACACAATCTCTTCGATGCTCCGACCAGGACTGCCGTCCTCGAATGAGTCAAGCTGACGAATGCCGTCGCCCGACTTGACGGTAAGAATGGTTTTTCGCCGGGCCGTCTCGCGGCCTCCACCTAATTGTGCATGCTGACTTGGCCCTGTGATAGGGGAAAGCAGCGCAAGAAATTTGTGATCACGACTGAAAGTCGCTCGCCCAGCATTTTTAAGTAACGAATCAGTCCCTGCAGCCAATTCGCCGGTCAACGCATCTCTGGTGACAACCTGCACACCATCGGCGTAAATCAAATGCTGACCGTCTGGTGTAAATGACAGGTCTAGGACTATTGTGCCTCGTGACATACCTTCAATTGGGGGGACATAGGCCCACAAAAATGTCCCCCTCGATAGATCCCACACCGAAACAACCCCATCGCTCACGCCGCTCACGGCAACCTTGTCACCATTGGGGCTAATAACCAGTTTTGCGATGCTGCCCGGGTGCCCTTTCATTGAGCGCAACAAGCGTGAAGCGCCAACATCCCATACGTTAATGTTGCCGGAATGCCCAGCCCACAGCAGATAGGCGCCATCCGATGTAAATTCCACTGCATTTGCCACATCGTCCGTGGGTTTCGCTTCTGCTTTAATTTCACCCGCTTCAACATCCCAAAGCGTGACTGTGTCATACCCTTGCGTGCCAATAAGGGTCCTACTGTCAGGGCAAGAATTTTGCGCAGTATTTCGTTCGTTCTTATATTCCAAATGCGCAAGTAAGAGGCTTCGCCGGATTCGTGAACGACGCTAGCCACTAAATCACCATCACGCGAAAAAGTGATGCGCTCGTCAATATGATCGGGAGAGGGTATAAGCAATCGTTTGCTAGTTGGCTCCCACAGTCCATGCGCAAACGTCCGATGAATGGCCTTATCGTCCAGCTTAAAGCTAACTAAGGATCCACCCGGATAGTATGGATGGACGAGACGTTTGTTCCACCGAAGAGACAAATCGGAAGCACCTTTGTAAACCAGCGCCTTTGAAGGGCCCTGAGAGTCGTCCCAGCTCCACTCAAAGACCTCCCCGCTTTGGCTGCAAAGCAAATGTGCTGATGCATCGCGAAACGCAATATCAAAGCACGTGGCTTCTAAGCTGTGTAGAACCGTGCCGCTTGTGACATCCCAAACTCTAATTATTTTGTCGTCCCCCTGACTTGCAAGAAGTGCTCCGCTCCAATCGAAGACCAATTCGCGAACACTGCCCGTGTAACCTATAAGAGGACGCAATAACTTCCCGGTCTTCGTTTCCCAAACAAGAATCGTCCCAGAAGTGTCGGAACTTGCATAAAGATTACCGTTTGGACTAAAGGTAGCGTTGTGGACCAGATACGAATGCCCACGTTGGAAGACTAGTTGGGGTTTGCCATTTGCGGGACTGGTATTTAGTCGGTCCGCCAGGCGATTGGGGCGGCCGCGAGCGAGACCCAGTGCCGTAGCTCGTGAAAACCACAGCGGCTTAAGTTCCGCGAGATCGTGGGTAATGCGCCCCTCTTGGGGCGTGGTCGCGTATAAGTTCTGCTGAATTATGCTGAGCAGAAATATGATCGCGATGAGCCGCCAAAACCCGCCAATTGGTAATAAGTTGATCATGAAAGTCACGCTCGCCCCCGCTGGACGAGAAAACGTATATCAAGTCAGGCGGCACCGTCAAAATACATTTGGCTGTTGCTTCCATATCTCCCAAGACACTGTTGGGTCGTCGGGTAGGCGCTTCAATATTCTCCGCTCCCCTGCCAATTTTAGGCGCGCGTTTTCATTCCAAGCGAACTGTCCTCCAACTCGTACGCCAGAATATATCGCGCGCAACGTTACGGCATCAATTTTGAAATCGAGCATGGAGAGACGCAAAATGTCATCAGCCACTTCACGCGTAGTTGTTTGTTCCCAATAGAGGTAATCGTGTATCACGGCCGGATACGTATAGTTTCCGTCCGGTGGGAGCAGTGACCAGAAAACTCTAGGAATACTTGCAAAGTCAGTGACAAAGCCAATTGGTACAGTCACAGGTTGATAAGGTGGTTGGTCGGCGTTTCGCATCCAACCAATACTTTTTTCGAGTGCATAAATCCGATCCTTGAATCTAAATAGGTGTAGGCCGCCGGCTGCACCCTTGACTCCGCTGGTCGACGCGGCAATCCAATTGTCTGCCAAAACGACATCGGAGTAGCTCTCCGATTGGGCTTCCACGCGGCTTGTCGTGCAAGCAGGGAAGCATAGCGAAAGCCCTGCGATGCCTACGTACTTGAGCGTGTCCCTTCGTTGCGTAGATAACA
>JACQEQ010000184.1 GCA_016200445.1 Gammaproteobacteria bacterium
GGGGTATCAAGCCGCACTCATGATGCCCACCGAGTTGCTGGCCGAACAACATTTTAAGAATTTTAGCCGCTGGCTTGCTCCGCTAAATGTCGAGCTCGCGTGGCTTAGCGGTAAAGTCAAAACCCGGCAGCGCCGCGCTGCGTTGGAACGTATTGCTAACGGAAGCGCGCGCGTGGTGATTGGGACGCATGCGTTATTTCAAGAACACGTGGTGTTCGCGAAACTCGGCTTGGTCATTGTCGATGAGCAACATCGTTTCGGGGTGCATCAACGCTTGGCGCTGCGCGAGAAAGGCGGACGTGACGGTGTGCATCCGCCGCACGGAGATGTTGCAAGTGCCGCGAAGCACGTGGATGTACGAGAGCGGCCGCACCAGCTCATCATGACGGCCACGCCGATTCCACGCACGCTGGCAATGACCGTCTATGCCGATCTTGACTGTTCGATTATCGACGAGTTGCCGCCGGGACGCACACCGGTCGACACGGTCGTGGTTCCGAACACACGCCGCGCTCAAGTCGTGGAACGCATCCGCGCCGCCTGCGCTTCCGGCCGCCAGGCGTATTGGGTGTGCACGCTGATCGACGAATCCGAAACTTTACAGGCCCAGGCGGCGCAAGACACTGCCGTGCAATTGCAAGCCGCACTCACGGAATTGAACATCGGGCTGATCCACGGCCGCATGAAATCGGCGGAAAAAGAGCTGGTGATGGCACGCTTTCATGCGCGCGAGCTCCACGTGCTGGTTGCAACCACCGTCATAGAAGTCGGAGTGGACGTACCCAATGCCAGCCTGATTGTGATTGAAAATGCCGAGCGTTTAGGTCTGGCGCAGTTACACCAATTGCGCGGACGGGTTGGGCGAGGTGCCACGGCCAGTGCCTGTGTGTTGTTGTACCAGGCACCGTTGTCGCACCAAGCGCGGCTACGGCTGGCGGTGTTGCGCGAAACCAACGATGGCTTCGAAATTGCGCGCCGTGATCTCGAACAACGCGGGCCAGGCGAAGTGCTGGGCACAAAGCAGACAGGCTTGACAGAATTACGCATAGCCGACTTGCAGCGCGATCAGGAACTGCTACCCAAGGTGGTACAGGCAGCGCAGCTCCTCATGGAACACTATCCGCAGCATGTCGACGGTTTAATTGCACGCTGGGTGGGCGACTCGATCGCGTATGGCGAGGTATAGCGTTTAACTCACATCCAACCCGGGATTATCGGCAATATTAACCACTTTCGGCGTATTCGGGAGCTTGATCTTGACAGATTTATGATGGCGTAAATATTCAGCTACAACATCCCACACCGGCACACCTTCCGGCTGCGGACCCACACCGCCCCAGGTCGCTATCGAGTATTTTTTGTTGGGGTCGATTAGCTTACCTTTACCGTCTTCCATACGCAGAATGCGCTTGCCCATGACTTGGTTAGGGTCGATCACATAGCGCAGCGCACCTGTGCGCACCATATCGCCGCCTTGTTGCATGTAGGGATCTGTATTAAACAGATTGTCGGCGATGTCTTCTAACATAAACTTTAATTCTTCGCCGCTGCGCTCGATGGTCGTCACGATCGGGTAGGTGATCGCGGTGAGATTCATCAGGTGTTCCATGGTGATGGCTTCGCCCGGCAGCAATGTCGCACCCCAACGAAAGCCCGGAGAAAATGCGAAATCGGTGCCTTTGATTTCGCGCAATGCCTCCACAATCATCTGATCGGAGGTGCCGTTAAAATTGCCGCGCCGGTAGAGCAATTCCTCGGTGATACCGAGCTTTTCTTCCAACTTTGCTTTGAATGGCGCACGTACCTTGGCAATGTGCTCGGACATCGCTTTGTCTGGCGGTATCAGATTGGAAAATATCGGTAATAACCGGTATTCGTAATCTTTGATTTTGCCGTCTTTAATTTCGAGATCCAATACCGATAGAAATTTTCCGTTGCATCCGGAATGCATCACCAGCGTTTTACCTTTGGCATTGCTAACCACATGCGGAGCGGGCAGCGCATCATGCGTGTGCCCGCCCATAATTAAGTCAATACCGGTGACGCGCGTGGCAATTTTAAAATCCGAATCCATTCCGCCGTGCGACAGCAGCACTACGATTTGCGCACCCTTCGCACGCACTTCGTCGGCCATTTTTTGCATGCGATCTTCTTGAATGCCAAACGTCCAGTCGGGAACCATATACCCGGGATTGGCGACCGGCGTGTAGGGAAACGCTTGGCCAATCACGCCGACGCTGATGCCGTTCACTTCACGGAGGGTGTATGGCTTGAAAATGGGATCGCCGAATTCTTTGTCGACGATGTTCTGCGCAACGAATTCGATATTTCCCTTAAAATCTTTTTCGATGACTTCCTTCACGCGGTCGGCACCGTAAGTGAATTCCCAGTGCCCGGTCATAATGTCGACACCCAGTAGCTTGGTCGCGTCTATCATGTCCTGGCCGTTGGTCCATAGCGCAGTCGCCGAACCTTGCCAGGTGTCGCCGCCGTCGAGCAGCAACGTACGTCCAGGGCGCGTGGAACGCAGATGTTTTACGACGGTAGCTAGATGCGCGAAACCGCCGATTTTTCCATACAGCTGCGCAAGCTCGGCAAATTCAACGTGAGAAAATGCATGCGCATAGATACTGCCGGACTTGAAGCCCATATACTTAAGCAACTTGTTGCCGACGACATGCGGCAGACGGCCATTTGCTTCGCCCACGCCGATGTTGATCGAAGGCTCGCGGAAATAAGTCGGCACCAGCTGTGCGTGACAATCGGTGATATGCATGAAAGTGAGTTGGCCGAACGGCGGCAGGTCGTAAAATTCCGACATGGTATCGGGGGCCGCGTAACTATGACGCGGCAATACCAAACCGGCAGCGCTGGCGGCGGCCAGCATTTTTAGAAAATCACGGCGCGTCATGAATCAAATTCCTAAACAAAAATCCCCTCTGCATGGGTGCGCAATAACCCGGCCCGACCAATACGAGTGCCGGTATATGACAAATAACGAATTGTTCGGGTTTATGACGCACAATTCCTATATCGGCAAACAGCGCATTGGGTTGAGTAAACAATCATCACTTATACTTTCGGCAC
>JACQEQ010000202.1 GCA_016200445.1 Gammaproteobacteria bacterium
GCGAGGTGTTGCTGATGACCGACGTGATCGGCAGTTGCCATGCGTTCATGTGCAAAACAGCTGCGGGTGTCGCGCTGTCTGGCTCGTCGTTGCTATTGGCAGGACTCGGTGAGGTCGAGCTCGACCCGATTGCCTGTCAGGAATTCGTGCGCGTCGGCGTGATGTACGAAGACCGCACCTTGTATCGCGAAGTTCGCAAGCTCGGCCCGGCCACGGTATTTAAATTTGTGAACGGAAGTTTACAAGCGCAACAACGTTATTGGGACATAAGCGAGCTTGCGGAGCGGCGACTGAATGCGAGCGATGCAACTGCGGCATTGTGGGAGACGTCGCTGCTTGCGGCCAAGAGAATCGCCAGCACCAGCGGCCGCATCGTCTGCGATCTTACCGGCGGTTACGATTCGCGTGCGCTGGCGGGCGTGCTGCTGGGCGCTGGTATTGACTTTTCCACGACGGTATCGGGATCGCCCGGCAGCGCCGACGTGCGCGTGTCGCGCGAACTGGCGCAGCTGACTGGTCTGCCGCATGAAATACAAGAACCCGGCGCGGCGCTGACCTTCGAAGACCTCAAGGATGCGTTGACGTTGACCGACGGCGAATACGACATCGTCGAATACGCCCGCATCTTGCAAATTCATCGTCGCCTGATGCAACGTTTCGATCTCAGTTTGAACGGCTCGTTCGGCGAAGTGGCGCGCGGTTATTGGTGGGAGTTGTTGTTCCCGCACACGGGCGCACAGGCACCGTTGGACGCAGGGTTGCTCGCGCGTAAGCGCTTCGCTGCGATGGATGCAGGAGCGTCGTTGTTTGCGGCGCCGCTGCGTGTGAATCTCGTCGAGCACTTCACTGGTGTGATTGCGCGGCTTAATGCGGACTTGTCGGCGGCGCCTAACACGCTGCAAATGGACAACACCTACATCATGCTGCGCATGCAACGCTGGCAAGGACGCATCGCCAGCAGCACGGATCAACTCTGGCCATGCGTGTCGCCGTTTATGTTTCGTTCCGTACTGGAAGTCATGCTCAGCGCCGAGCCGGGCGTGCGCAAGCGCAGCTTGCTGGTGCGCAGAATGCTGGCGCAATTTCAACCAAAGCTTGCACGTCATCCGCTCGAACACGGCTATCCCGCGATGCCTGCGACCCTGGCGAATTTGCATCGGTTTTTGCCGTTGGTCACTTACTATGGCGGTAAAATTCAGCAGAAAATCGCGGCTAAAATGGGTTTGCGCGGCGCGGTTTCCGTTCCGCCCGCTACGCTTTCTACGCGCGAGCGGTTGTGGAGCGATACGGCGGTGAGTGACCTATTAAATCCCGCAACCATGCGGCTGGCGGAAATTCTGGATGGCCCGGCGCTCGCAAGTTTTCTGCAGCGTTCACGTCAGCCCGTATTTTCTCAAGACGAACCATGGTCGCGGCTTTTAAGTCTTGAGCTGGCACTTAATCGCTTGAGGCAATGTAAACTGTGAGGGACGTCAAATGGCGAAAGTGATGATATGGCGTAATGTAAGCAGTCTATTTTCTACAGTGTTGACTATTTTAGTTTGTATTCCGGTCACGGCCGGTTTCGCCGCCGATGCCCCTGCACCCGGTACCGGTGCTGCCAGCAAAACCAATGTGATTTACGCGAATCCGTCCAACTATCTGGCGGCGCTGACGCTGCTGCAGGCTGGCGACACCTTGCTGCTCGACCCGGGCATTTACGACGATCCCAAAGGCGTGCCGGGCCTGCCGATTTTTCACATGCACGGCGCCCCCGGCCGCCCCATCGTGATTACCGGGCCGGAACGCGGCGCCCACGCGATCCTGCGTGCACGCGCTTCGCATAACACCATTCGTTTCGACGATGCGAGTTACATCGTGATTCGCAATCTGGAGCTTGACGGGCGGCACCTGGATGTCGACGGCGTGAAAGCGCAGGGCGTGTCGCACGACATTACCATCGAGAATTTGCTGATCCGGAACCACGATGCCGACCAGCAAGACGTCGCCATTTCCACCAAAGCGCCCGCTTGGAACTGGATCGTGCGCCGTAACGTCATCGCAAATGCCGGTACCGGCATGTACTTCGGCAACTCGAATGGCAACGATCCGTTTGTGGGCGGCTTGATCGAACACAACCTGATCCTCGACACCATCGGCTACAACATCGAGATCAAGCACCAGAACGCACGCCCCGAATTACCGGGACTGCCGCGCGATGCCACGGCCACGATCATCCGTCACAATGTATTCAGCAAAGCGCGCAACAGCTCCACCGGCGACATGGCGCGCCCCAATGTCTTGGTCGGGCACTGGCCGTTAAAAGGCGCCGGTGCCGACGACGTTTATTTAATCTACGGAAATTTCTTTTACCAGAACATGGCGGAGGAATGCTTGTTTCAAGGCGAAGGAAATATCGCGCTGTACAGCAATATTTTCGTCAATGAATTCGGCGACGGCGCCTGTATCCAGCCGCACAATGCCGTGCCGCGCTTGATCAATGTCTTTTACAATACCGTGGTTGCGAAGGGCACCGGGATCCGCGTGCGCGGCGGCGATGCGGTGTTTCGAAAAATCGTTGCCGCCAATGCGATCTTCGCCGAGAAACCGATCAGCGGCACACCGGAAGCCCGCGACAATATCACCGACAGCCAGAAAGGCGCACGCCGTTTTCTGGCTGAACCAAGCGAACCGTTGGGCCGTTTAAATGTGTTTCCGCAAGACGACAAGTTGAGCGGCGAACCGCTGGAAGTGCCGGTGCTTGCCAATGCCCGCGACGCGTTGCTGGATTTTAACGGCAGCTTGCGCGATGGACGCACCCGTGGCGCTTACAACGCCGGTAAGACCAATCCGGGTTGGTGGTTGGATCTGAATATTAAACCTGCGGCGGCGGCTACTTTGCCTTGAACTGAACCGTCCGTTCCTTTTTCACTTACTGATCGGAGGATAAGCGCTGATGAGCAAGTCGGTGGGCATCAAGCGGTGTTGGGTTTGTAACTTCAAACCCGCCCACAATCCCAGATTGGCCAAGGCCACTGCATCGTCGCAGATGAATTCCTGTGAAGTGTCTTCGTTTTCGCTGTTCACGCCGGTTTCGAAGCGTTCGTAAAATTCCAGTTGCGCGGCTAACCCGCCGTTAAACCGGACGGCGTTTTTCTCCACGATACCCAGCAGCGTCATACTCAGCGTGTGATAGTTCAAACGGAAACCTTTGCTCGAAGGCCGTTTTTTAAACTTGTCGAGATTGCGATTCAATAACTGAGTCGCCGTGGTCAGGTCGTTGCGCAAATAGGCTTGCAAGGCATCGACGTAGTTGCACGCTTCCTCACCCATCGGTGCATTGTCGGGCGAGCGGCGCGGCCACGGGGCGAAACGCCGCGCCAGTGCGAAGTCGCTGGCCATGAAGGCGGCGTAGAAGCCTTCGATCCCGTCGGTTTCCATCACGCACGACCAATCCGCTTGGTTGCCCAGATACTCCGGCAGCGCTGGATCGTAGGCCATGCGAAAACTCATCTCGATGCATTCGGCGGCTTTCTGGAACGCAGCGCGCGCGTCCTTTACTGCCTCGCGCGGCAGGTGGAGAAACCAGATTCCGTGCATGTAACGGGAACGGCCCAGGTCCATGTAGTTGAGATACATCGAGGTGTAGATTGCTTGATCGCGCTCACCTGCTTCGATATTTTTTTGCTCTTTTGCAATGTGCTTCAAGCTGATTTCAATCCACCATTCAACGTCTTCTCGATCCGGTCCCAAGCGTGGTGTGGTCATTTGCCATGCTCCTCAATGACACTTCTTGCCACAACTCCATTTCCTGCGTGGTGTAGGGTCCCCCGATACGGTTCGATGGCTTGCCGACCTTCTTTTTTTGGCGAAGCATCTTCTCGGCGTAGGCTTTGTTCTTCTTGGCGGAGCCCTGCTTATTTTCCAACTTATCTGTCGCCACCCGCGTATTCCCATCCTGTGCGCCCTTGCCTTCTCGTTCGGTCAACTTGCCGTTGTCTTTCGTCATGCCATCCGGGCCTTTGTAGCGTTTCACAAAACGCGGGTCGGTGGTTGCACCCGCGCGTTGCTGCGCTTGCGCCAAGCCTTTCTCGCCCAACTTCTCCGATATCTTTTTCATCCCCTTGGCGATCAGCTTGCCGCTGGAAACGACACCCAACGCAATCCCCGCCACGGCACCCAAGCGGCTCACCGGCTCGTCCGTAATCAGGTCGGCTCCGGTCATGGCTTGCAGTCCGCTTTTGATTGGTGCTACCCACGGCGTGTTGTCCGCCGCTGCGGAGATGGCCGCCCGTACTTTCTTCTCGTCCAGCGGTTTCGGTTCTCCGCGCGGCGGGCCGGAACACACGACTTGATACAAGCCCAATCGCCCGGTAAACACCTGTTCCGTCAACCACGCCAAAAAGTCATAACCAATGCCCTCGCCGAAGTAGGCCGCCCAGCGCGACACCTCCAGACGCAGGCGTTCGCGCATCGCCAGATCGCGCGCGATGCTTTCGAAGAACTCACGAACGATTTCGCGTGAGCCTAATTTCAGTGGTTGGAAGCAGCCCGCAATGGCAGAATCAGTCGCCAGCAGGCGGTACGCATGGCCGTCGTAGTACAGCAGGGCATCGCGTTCGGGTGGGGTGTCGTTGGTACTTGAACTGCCGTCCATGGTGTTGTGTCTCGCCTGGTTAAGGGAAATTCCGCTGAGGATGTTCCTAGTACAAATACACAGCACCTGCGTCAGCTTCAGGAGTCGAATCATTCGGTGAGCTGTTAACTCCAGTGCTGATGCTATCTTCGCGTTGCGCACCGACTGCGAGCGTGTTTCCATCTGCACTCAAAGTTATCGAGTAGCCGAAGTAGTCGTTGAATCCAGTATTCGACGCCTTCACATAAGCTTGTTGTGACCACGTGCTTGAGGTGCGGGTGTAAACATAAACCGCACCGGAGCCCAACGCGCCGTTACCTATCGTAGCCTCGTTAACTACGCCGTAAGCAATGCCCTTGTAAGCGCTGTCTTCAGCAAGCGCACCAACCGCAAGCATGTTGCCATCGGCGCTCAATGCAACTGAAGTACCGAAGCGGTCAGTGGTCTCGGTGTTCGATGCCTTTACGTATGACTGCAGGAGCCAGGCATCACCATTATTTACGTATATGTACACCGCGCCAGCGGCATCGGCCAACAGATTCGGGATGCTGTTGATACCCGTGCTACTACTGTCTTCTTGATCTGCCCCGACTGCGAGAGTGTTGCCATCAGCGCTCAGCGTGATCGACCAACCAAAGCGGCTATTAACTCCAGGGTTCGAGGCCTTCACGTAGGCTCGCTGAGTCCAATAGACGCCTTTGCGGGTATAGACATACACAGCACCGGAGCCTGCGGCGCAATTGACAGGACTTACTGCGCTACAGTCATCCAACTGATTGCTGTCAACAGCAGCGCTGTTTTCGTTCCATGCCCCGACTGCGAGAGTATTGCCATCGGCGCTCAGCGCAATTGATGCGCCGAAGTGCTCATTGGTCTCGGTGTTCGATGCCTTCACATAATCCCGCTCAAGCCAAATGTCGCCGCTACGGGCGTAGACATATACCGCTCCTGCAGCAGGGGCCAACAGATTCGGAATGCTGTTGACGCCAGTGCTACCACTGTCTTCTTGATCGGCACCAACCGCGAGTGTATTCCCGTCGGCACTCAGCGCGATGGAGGTGCCGAAACTATCATTAGTATCAGTGTTCGATGCTTTTACATAGGCGCGTTGGGACCAGGTGTTGACGATTCGGGTATAGACATATACCGCACCGGCTGCAGGCGCCAACACATTCGGCACGCTGTTGATGCCAGTGGTATTGCTGTTTTCTTGATTGGCACCGACCGCCAGTGTGTTGCCATCGGCGCTCAGCGCAACTGAAATACCGAAGTGATCATATGCATCGATATTCGATGCTTTCAGGTAGGCTTGTTGAAACCAAAGGTTACCGCTGCGGGTGTAGACATATACTGCACCGGAGTCTTTGGCGCAGTTGAAAGAGTTCACAGGAGCGCAGCCATCCAACGGATTCTCGGCAGCGGCACTGTCTTCGCCTGGTGCTCCAACCGCGAGCGTATTGCCATCGGCGCTCAAGGCGACTGAGCTGCCGAGCTGGTCGAGGACTCCGGTATTAGATGCTTTAACATAGCCAATAGTGTCGAGCATGACATTTAGCGCACTGATACTCACTGAGGGAATGCAGGTCGTGACATCACAGGCTTCCAACATGAATTTCGCGTTGGGCCAATTGATACGATGCACGGCAATATCCCAGTCGTAGGTCGTGGTGGTTATATTGTCGCTGGTGGCGTAGAGCGGAATAAACCCAGAAACGCTATCTGGGTTGTAGAGCACGCGGTAACGGGTTGCCTTGGCCACCGGTAACCAACTGAAGTGTAGTTGTTTCAGACCGGCCCTTACTGTGAGTTCGACGTTGGTTGTCGCAACCTTGGTCGGATTGGAGATCGCCGGAAGGCCTGGGCTAGTACCTTTTTCAGCCAGCGGTGTGACTTCAGCGGTGATGGTTTTGCCTGCATCTGCCAGCGTCAGTGTGTACGCGAAGTTGGTCGCGTTGATGGCCACGCCATTGCGCAACCAGCGGAACTGGCTACCCGCTTCTACGTTGCCTTCCTGGTCGGTGTAATCGTAAGTGATACTGAGCACGTCCCCGGCTTGATTCACACGCACATTACTCGCCACTGGTGCCTTGTTGACCACCTTCACTACGGATGACGTGTAGGTTGCGCCGACACTGCTTTTACTATCTTTGGGCGTAACCTGTACAAAGATCGCCTTGCCCATGTCACCGTCAATGATGGTGTAATTTTGGAAGTTGGCGCCGCCGATAGGCGTGGGCTCCGGCGTGCCATCATAAAACCAATGATAAGTCGAATTGTCTTCGCCGTCGCCATCAAGGTCGTGGAAACTGTAGCTGGCCTGGAGTGTCACGTGTGCATAGGCCTGACCATCGACACTACCGCTGATCACCAAACCGGTGATGCCGGGCGGACTGTTTTCAATCGTGATTTCCGGCGACTCCACTGTCGTACCCGGCGATTTGCCGGTAGCGGCGGCAGGCGTGACACGAAGTTTTAGCTTCTTACCGACGTCTTTGGCGGTGGCGGTGTAATTGTCATTATTTGCCCCGTCAATAGGTTGGCCGTCGCGGAGCCATATCTTGACTGTTTCACCTTCGCTGTCGCCGTCCGTATCCACGTAGCGATAACTGCTTGTCAGGGTCGCATTGATATGCGCTGGATATTCCGAAGCGGACAGTGCGACATCTCGCACCATCGGAACAGTATTGCTGCTGGCGTCTTTCGCCGCGCTGCTACAACCGGCCAAGCTCGTCAGCAGGAGGCTGACAAGAATTCCAACGCTGTAGAACAGTTTCATCATCGCCTTCCTCGTTGGCTCCGGTACAGAGCGAAGTTGCGCTGCCGGAAGAATTTCTATGTGTGAGTTTTGGAGCGCTGAAAATGAAAAAAACAGCAAGTTCATTAGTCATTAGTCATTAGTTAGTGGAGTATCAAAATCCTCTGTCAATACTTGAGTCTTGCCTAATGCCGTTGGCGATTCTATGCGTGGGACGAAGAGGCGTCTAGACTAAGGCGGGTTGTGAGTGATATGCATTGCAAATAACGTAACATCAAACGGCCGTTGACCGTTGCAAGACACATCGCCTGAGCAGGAATGATTCCCCTCCTTATTTTCAAGGAGGGGAGGACGCGCAGCGGACGGGGTGGTGTTGAAGGTTCTTTCCACGCCTACCACAACCACCCCACCCCACCCCACCCCACCCCTGAGGGGCACCCCTCCTTGAAAATAAGGAGGGGAGGGTTTTGTGCAGGTTTTTTGCATTTTTTTAAGTTTTATCCAGAGTGCAGCACTACAGTAGGAAGACGTTTTGAACACCCCGCCCGAATTTCGAAGTGCCAGTTATTGGCGAGCGTTGTGGTCGCAGATGTTCAGCTTCGCCAGTGTCGGCGCGGCCTGGACGGCGGTGCACTATGGGCTGTTGATCGTCTTGGTCGAGCAGGCCGGGATTGATGCGGTGTGGGCGTCGACCGGCAGTTTCGTGATGGGTGCCATCGTTAACTATGGATTGAATTACCGCTTTACGTTTCGCAGCAATAAACCGCATCGCGAAACCGCGTTTAAGTTTTTTGCGATTGCACTTACCGGTCTGCTGCTGAATGGCGCGATCATGCACGTCGCGATAAATTTTCTAAACTGGCATTATTTACCCAGCCAAATTATCGCTACCGGGGTGGTGTTTTTGTGGAATTTCTTTGCGAATCGTTCATGGACATTTCGGGGGTAACACATGTCAGCAGTCACGCCGCCGGTTCGGCTTTCCATTGTGGTGCCCGCGTTTAACGAGCAAGAAGTATTGCCCGAGTTTCACCGGCGCTTGAGTGCGGTGCTGGCACAGCTTGAAGGTGGCTGCGAAATTGTGTACGTGAATGACGGTAGCCGCGACAACACGCTGGCGGTGCTGCACGAACTACGACGCAACGACCCGCGCGTCGCGCTGGTTGATTTGAGCCGCAATTTCGGCAAAGAAATCGCGCTGACCGCCGGGCTGGATCACGCACGCGGTGAGGCCGCAGTGGCGATCGACGCCGATTTGCAAGACCCGCCCGAGTTGATTCCCGAATTAGTCAAGCAGTGGAACGAAGGTTACGACGTGGTCTACGCCAAGCGCACCGAGCGCGATGGCGAAACCTGGTTAAAAAAACTCACGGCGAAATTGTTTTACCGCGTGATCAAACGCGTCAGCCATGTCGCGATTCCGGAAGACAGCGGTGATTTCCGGCTGCTCAGCCGGCGCGCGTTGGATGCTCTCAAGCAATTACGCGAACAGCATCGTTTCATGAAGGGCTTGTTCGCGTGGATCGGCTATCCGCAAAAAGCAGTGTTATACCGGCGCGATGCGCGCTTCGCCGGTGTCACCAAATGGAATTACTGGAAGCTATGGACCTTGGCGTTGGAAGGCATCACTTCATTTACCACCGCGCCATTAAAAATCGCCACTTACGTCGGCGTCGCTGCCGCGTTGCTGGCGTTTCTGTTCGCGCTGTTCATCGTCTACAAAACGCTGGTATTCGGCGATCCGGTGCGCGGTTATCCGTCGCTTACCGTTATTGTGCTGTTTCTCGGCGGCATCCAATTAGTGGCGCTGGGCGTGATCGGTGAATATCTGGGGCGGATGTTCACCGAAACCAAAAATCGTCCGCTGTATTTGGTCAAAGACCTCTATCCGTCTGAGTAACTTCGCAGCTACAGCATGTGAAAGTATTACTTCAGCGAGGTGCATTATTTACGCAATTTTAAGCTCCATCTAAGGTGGCAGGTTGCCTCGCATAAAGTTAATATGCGCGCGGCCGAAACGTTAGCGGCGATTCAAAGAATAGACAAGCAGGGGAAATCGATGACTACACCATCCGCAGCGAGTCAGGAACGCCAGCCCACGTGCCGGTTTTGCAGCACACCATTGCGCCACACGTTTGTCGATTTGGGCATGTCGCCGCTGTGCCAGACGCACATCGAGCAACACCAGCTCAATCATATGGAACCGTTTTATCCGCTGCATGCCTACGTGTGCGAACAATGTTTCCTGGTGCAGATCGAAGAATTCGTCGCGCCGGGAGAAATTTTCAGCGAATACGCCTATTTTTCCTCGTATTCCGACAGTTGGGTGCAGCACGCCAAAATCTATGCGGACGCGATGCAGCAGCGTTTCGGACTCACAAAAAACAGCCTGGTCATGGAACTCGCCAGCAACGACGGTTATTTATTACAGCATTTTGTAAACTGCGGTGTGCCTTGTTTGGGCATTGAACCGGCAGCCAATGTCGCCAAGGTGGCGATTGAAAAAGGCGTGCCGACCACGGTGAAATTTTTCGGCACGCAAACCGCGCGTGAGATCGCCAAGGATCACGGCCAGCCTGATCTATTGTTAGGCAATAACGTGCTGGCGCATGTGCCGAATCTCAACGATTTTGTCGCCGGTATGAAGATTTTGCTCAAGCCCGGCGGCGTGATTACGATTGAATTTCCGCACCTGTTACGCCTGATGGCATCGAATCAATTCGATACGATTTATCACGAACATTTCTCGTATTTTTCGTTTTATGCGGTCGAAAAAGTCTTTGCACACCATGGCCTGACCTTGTTCGACGTGGAGGAGCTAACCACGCACGGCGGTTCGATTCGGATTTATGGCCGCCATGCCGAAGACGCCAGCAAGCCAGTTTTACCGCGTGTCACCGCGATGCGGCAGCGCGAAATCGACGCCGGGTTTAATCGTTTGGAAACCTACGCCAGCTTTGCCGAGCAGGTGAAAGAGACCAAGCGCAAAGTGCTGGAGTTTTTGATCCAGGCCAAGCGTGACAAAAAAACCATCGTGGGTTACGGCGCGCCCGGCAAGGGCAATACGTTGCTGAATTATTGCGGTATTCGCACCGACTTTATCGACTACACCGTGGATCGCAATCCGTATAAGCAGGGCAAGTACACGCCGGGCACGCACATCCCGATTTTGTCGCCGGACAAAATCAAAGAGAGCAAGCCGGATTATTTATTCATCTTGCCGTGGAACATTAAAGACGAAGTCATGCAACAAAACGCATTTATTCGCGAGTGGGGCGGAAAATTCGTGGTGCCGATTCCTGAGCTCAAAGTACTTGCTTAATGTGAACCCATGGAATCAAGCGCGCTATGTTATCCGCAGACGTTAAAAAGAAATTCATTTCGTTCGTATTTGTCGGCGGGTTTGCGACCGGACTGCAATACGCCATCCTGGTAGGCTGCGTGCAACTCTTCAGCATGTCGCCCACCTGGGCGTCGAGCCTAGGGTTTGCGATCAGCGCGATTTTTAATTACACGCTGAATTATTACTTCACGTTTCGCAGCGCCAATAAACACATCGAAGCCGTGTCGAAATTCGCGGTGATTTCTGCACCCGGGTTAGTGCTCAACGGCGCGATTATGGAAGCCGGAATTACACTTCTGGATTGGCATTATGTACTGGTGCAAATCATCGCAACGATTATGGTGATGTTCTGGAATTTCTTAGGTAACCATCTGTGGTCGTTTCGCGTACACGCGCACTAATTTAGCGGGAGAGACGGGTGTGATTCTCGGAATTGTCGTGCCCTGTTACAACGAAGAAGCGGTGCTCACTGAAGCTGCGAACCGGCTCGGGGCGTTTTTACGCGCCATGATCACGGAAGGTTTGGTCGATGCCGCCAGCAAAATCTGGTTTGTCGACGATGGCAGTAAAGATCGTACCTGGGAGCTGATCGAACAATTGTCGGTCTCCAATACCTTAATCGGCGGCATCAAACTGTCGCGCAATCGCGGCCATCAAAATGCCTTACTGGCCGGATTATTTACCGCAGAAGGCGACGCGTTGATCAGCATCGATGCCGATTTGCAAGACGACATCCAGGTGATGAAGAGCATGATTCTGGATCACGCACGCGGTGTCGACGTGGTATACGGCGTGCGTAAAAAACGCGACAGCGACACCTGGTTTAAGCGCGTGACGGCCGAAGGGTTTTACAAGTTCATCGGCGTGATGGGCGTCGAGTCGGTCTTCAATCACGCCGACTACCGGTTGATGAGCCGCCGTGCGCTGGAAGCGCTCAAAGAATTTCGTGAAGTGAATTTATTCCTGCGCGGCATCGTGCCGCTGATCGGTTTCAAGTCCTCGATCGTGTATTACGACCGGGTGGAACGGTTCGCGGGCGAATCGAAATACCCATTGAGCAAAATGTTAGCGCTGGCGCTGGATGCCATTACGTCGTTTTCCAGCGTGCCGCTGCGCATGATCACCTTCATCGGTTTTAGCGTCTTCGCATTTACCCTGGTGATCACGGGTTGGACCTTGTGGATTCGATTCGTTACCAACACCTCCGTTCCGGGCTGGGCGTCCACGGTGTTGCCGATGTATCTGTTGGGCGGCATCCAGATTTTTTGTATCGGTGTGATCGGCGAATATTTGGGAAAAATCTATCGCGAGGTGAAGTCAAGACCGCGCTACATCATTGAAAGGATCGTCGGATGAATTTTTGGTATCAGTCGGTGCAACCGCGATGAACGTCAGCACGCGCCGTGATTGGTCTTGGCTGGTGCTGTTTGCGTTTGCGCTGGTGCTGCGTTTGGTGTGGTTGGCGGTAGGTCCGGTGGTCATCGAAAACGAGGGCGGTGCCTATACGACGGTAGCCGAACACCTGCTGCGCGGCGAAGGCTTCGCGTCGGTGTACGGCGTGCCCGATACCATGTATACATTGATGTATCCGTTCATGATTGCCGTCGTGACTTTTTTTACCGGCAATTCCGAAATCGGCATGCGTTTGACTTCGCTGCTCTCGGGCGCTGCCACCGTGCTGCCGATTTATTTTATCGCGTTGACCTTGTATGGCCGCAGCGCCGCAAAAATCGCTGCGCTGCTCGCGGCAGTCAGCCCGCTCTTGATCGGTTTTTCGCTGGCCGGTTACACCGAAACGCCCTACATGTTATTTGTCATGTCCGGTACCTATTTCACGCTGCGTTCTGTCGAGCTCGTCCACCTGCGTTATCCGGTGCTTGCCGGCGTGTTCTGGGGCTGCGCTTATCTCACGCGCCCGGAAGGCATTGTGTTCGCAGGCTTGGCAATTGCGGCCATCGTGGTTACCGCTTGGTTGCAGAAGCAGCCTTGGCGCAAAGCCGCCACGGCAGCACTGCTCGTGGGCCTAACCACGGCGGTGTTGGCGCTGCCCTATGTGCTGTATCTCAAAGAACACACCGGACAATATCGTTTGGAAGGCAAGAACATCATTAACTACGTCATCATCCACCGTATGGAAGCGGGCATGACGTATAACGAAGCGTCCTGGGGTATCGACGAAAACCTGGAGGAAGGGGGTCCGTTGTTGACGCCCATAAATTTTGCCACGCACTCGCCGTACCCGGTGACCTTCAGCGGCCTGTTCGGACATTTGCCGCAACGCATTGCGCATAATGCCAGCGCGTACCTCCAAGAATTTTTGCCGTCGTTCAGTTACGGCGGGCCGGTGTTATTGGTCTGCCTGGCGCTCGGGTTTTTTCGTCATGCCTGGACACCAACGCGCTTGCGCGGCGAGCTGGTGGTGGGGCTGATCGGCGGTTATGTGTTGGCCATTTTTATGATGGTGCACATCATTTGGTTTCGGTACACCATGCCGTTTTTTCCGTTCCTGATCGTCTGGGCGAGCAACGGTGCGCAAGAATTTTGCACCTGGTGCGAGCAAACGGCGACCGGGCTGTGCACCGCACCCTCGCGTCTGCGCGAGTTTGCCGAACGCTGGACTTGGCGTAGTGCATGTTTCGGACTGATCAGCGTGTTCGCCGCGCTCGGTTATGTCGGCGCCAAATACAACAGCGATCTGACACAGGGCTATGGCGAATACCGCGTACTCAAAGATGCCGGGCTCTGGCTGCGCGACTATGCACCGAATACCAAAAAAGTCGTGATGGATGTC
Source organism: Gammaproteobacteria bacterium (assembly GCA_016200445.1). Classification (GTDB taxonomy): domain Bacteria; phylum Pseudomonadota; class Gammaproteobacteria; order SG8-11; family SG8-11; genus UBA6921. The sequence continues at coordinate 13,505 of JACQEQ010000202.1, forward strand.
AGCACGCAAGTGGCGTATTACTCCGGCGGCTACTTCGGCGGTTTACCGAATGCCGATTCTGCGTTGGCGCTGCGTTACCTGGAAAAGAAAGCGCCGGATTTTATCGTCATTTGGAGCGGTTCCCTGGAGAAGCGTCCGTACTTGAAAGACTGGTTAGAGCATGGCATTCCATCGCCGCACGCGCAGCTAGTGCATGAAGCGGTGCTGGGTGCCGATAATCGAGTCAAGATTTACCGTTGGCATTAATCGAACAACCGACAGCACGAGAGCAGGCGAGGCCACACTATGAAGGTCGTACTTTTTTGCGGCGGTTTGGGCACGCGCCTGCGCGAGCATTCAGACACGATTCCAAAGCCGCTGGTCAATATCGGTTACCGGCCCATCATCTGGCATCTGATGCGCTATTACGCGCACTACGGGCATAAGGATTTTGTGCTGTGCCTGGGTTATCGCGGCGATTTGATCAAAGAGTATTTCGTGAATTATGCCGAATGGATTTCGAACGATTTCGTACTCTCGAATGGCGGGAAAACCATCCAGCCGGTCACCAGCGATATCCAGGATTGGCGCATCACATTTGTCGAGACCGGGCTGCATTCTAATATCGGCCAGCGTCTGGTGGCCGCACGCGAATACCTGAAAGGCGAAGAGTATTTTTTGGCGAATTACAGCGATGCCTTGTCGGATTTACCGTTCGATACTTATCTGCAGGCCGCCGAACAACATAATGCATTGGCCAGTTTCGTTACCGTGCGCACCGCAGATTCGTTTCATGCGGTGTATGCGAACGAGACCGGCATGGTCAGCCACATCGGGCCGATTAAAGAATCGGATTTCTGGCTGAATGCGGGCTTCTTTCGTTTTCGCCATGACATTTTCGATTACATCAAACCGGGCGAAGAATTAGTCGAGGCACCGTTCCGGCGGCTGGTCGCGGAACAGCAGCTTTACACTTATCATCACGAAGGCTTTTGGTCGGCGATGGACACCTTCAAAGATAAAATCATGTTCGATCGCTTGGACGGTAAAGGCAACCGTCCATGGCAGGTGTGGGAAAAGAACCCGCGCGCAAAATAACCGAGACACGCCGATGGACATCAATTTTTGGAAAGGCCGCAAAGTCTTCATCACCGGCCACACCGGTTTTAAAGGCAGTTGGATGTCGTTGTGGTTGCAGCGCTTGTCCGCTGAAGTAGTCGGTTATGCGCTGCCGCCGCCGACGCAACCCAGCCTGTTCGAAGCTGCGAAGGTCGGTGTCAATATGGTGTCGATTGAAGGCGACGTACGCGATGCCGCGCAGTTACGCGCCAGTATTGACAAATACCGCCCCGAGATCGTCAT
>JACQEQ010000176.1 GCA_016200445.1 Gammaproteobacteria bacterium
AATGCGGTTACGTCCCAGTTCTTTGGCAACATAACAGGCGGAGTCCGCCGCGCGCAGCACATCGGTGATTGCCGAGAATTCTTTGTTGAGCGGAACCACGCCGATGCTCGCGGCGAGATTGAAGGTTTTATCTTCCCAGGCGAAACGCAGCGCTTTGACGCTTTCGAGCAAAAACGCCGCGACGTCGACTCCGCGTTCCAGCGTGCAGTTAAACAGCAGCACACCGAATTCGTCGCCGCCCAGGCGCGCTAAAATGTCTTGCTCGCCCAAAGTCCCGGACAATTTGGCGCTGAGTTGTTTTACCAGCTCGTCACCGGCGGCGTGTCCGCAGGTGTCGTTGACTATTTTAAATTGGTCAAGATCGATGTAACACACCACGTATGGCGTGCTGCCACGCCGCACGCTGGCAAGCGCGGTATGCACGCAGTGTTCGAATTCGCGGCGATTAATCAGGCCGGTGAGTGCGTCATGCGAAGTTTGATACGACATCTTGTGCACCAAGCGGCGCATTTCGGTGACGTCGCGCAACACCAATACGGCGCCGATGACTTGGCGCTTGGCATTGCGCAGCGGGGTCGAGTTGATTTCCACGTAAGATTCTTTATTACGGTCACGGTGCACCAATACGTTGTACTGGGATTGACTGGCGCGTGTCAGCCGGTCGTAGTAATCGGCGGATTCGTCCTGGCGGGAGGTTTCATCGCGCAGCAGGAGAATATTTTGCAGCAACGAACCGCGCGCTTCCGCGTGGGTCCAGCCGCTGAGTTTGGATGCCGTATGGTTCATGTAAATGATTGCACCGAAGGTGTCGGTAGTGATCACGCCTTCGCCGATGGACTCCAGCGTCACTTGCGACAATTCGTTGAGTTGTTTAAAGCGCTCTTCAGTGTGCGCACGCTGCATTGCAAGCAGCCGGGTTTTGATAATTAACGACGCTTCGCGTGCTACGCCTTCAATCAACGACACGTCACCGGCACTGTAATTACGTTGTGTTTGGGTATTCACCGACATCAGTACGCCCATCACTTCATTTTCGGCAATCAAGGGCACCAGCAGCGCGGATTCGGTAACGACATCGGGGACCAGATTAGGCGCATCGGTGCGTTCGGGCGTGGCGCGATACAATGCGGTTTTGCGCTTGTTGAAACACTCTGCGACCAGTGTCGGCGCGCTCAGCGGCAAGCGAAAATGCCCGTTGGCATTGAACGCGGCTCCGGTGTAAGCGACGCACATCAGTTCATTTTGTGTGTCGTCGTGCAAGAACAGAAAGCACATGTCGTCGTCGACCGCCTGTGCGCAAACGTTGCCGAGTACTGAAAAACATTCGCTGGGTTTCAGGGTGCTGATGTTGTGCATGACGCGATTGCTGACGGTCAGTACGTGCTGGTGTACGCGCAGTTCGTCGAGGAGAACTTGGAAATGTCCAGCGATGACGCCGATATCGTCGGTGGATTGCGGATTCAATGCCAGTCCGCTCGATGCGTCAGTTAGCCGGGCTTGCAGCATGTGCTGCAAGGGCTGGAGCGCTTGCCGAAAACTGCGCATCAACATCAACGTGCCGGCCACGGCGAGTAATTCCAAGCCTAGCCAGATGACGAAGGTTTCGACGTCGAAGATACCGGTGCGCGTCCAGTAATACTGAACCAGTAATGTGTCGATGAGCAGTGGTATCAGTGCGCCGATCAGAAAAACCTTGGTGCGCACTGTAACGTGTGGTGTGATCAGACGCGTGGTGCTCAGCGCGCGCCCGAATAGATCCAAAAAACGCATGAACACGGGCAGCCCAACAACAATCGTGACAATGAGGGCAACCAAGTGAATCCGGAGCCAGTCGATCAGTTGTGGTTCGAACCCTGCATGCATTTGAGCGCTGGTGATGACGAGCGTCGGCGCGAGCAGAATATAGCTGAGAAAAACCGACCAAAATGCCAGTGGAAAACGGCGCAAGCGGCGCTCGGTCTCCGCCGCACCGGCAGGTGTGCGGCGCGTGAGGTAAGCAAGAACTGGGTGAATGTAGCGAGCGAAATACCATTCGGTAAACAACAGGCTAGCGACCAGAAACAATACGATGGGCAGGCTGAGCAGCACATTCATCATCTGCGCAATTGAAAACATTTCTATGAAGACTAAAAAAGTCAACCCAAGTGCCGGCGGCGCGGCCCAGGCTATAAATATAAGCAGGCGAAATTGGCGGGCAAACTGGTTCGCCGCAATAGGCGGGGCGTAAGGTGCGGCAATGTTATTACTGTTCAGTCGCGTGCCCCGTAGCGAATTACGCCGCCAGATGGTTGATATGCAAAGTCAATAATAGTACGTGCTTTTTTGATGTAAACGGCACTACGCAGCTATTGTGTAAACGAGCAGTCAAATGCGAGGAAGTCCGCGCGTCAAATTTGCGGCGAGTCGCGTGCCGGGCATGGGTGACCGATAACAACGCCATGATATTTCCTACGACCAAAAGCAGCAATATTAAGCGACCAATACGGACATGCACAGGATACGTGCAGGCACTCGCCTTTGTTGTGGCGTGGTGCACAGTTGTGCCCGGTTACGGCGACGTGCAACCACAGGACTTGACATCACAGCGCAAAACTTTTCTCGCTGCTCAGGCGGCGGTGATTGCCGGTAAAAGCACGGCGTTCAAAGCGTTACTGCCTAAGCTCGAAACCTACCCCTTATATGGCTATTTGCTTTACGAAGACTTAAGCCGCCGCTTATCCGATGCAAAAGAGACCGAGTTACGCGCGTTTCTCGCCCGCACCACGGACAGCCCCATCGGTTCGCGGCTGCGTAATATGTGGTTGATGCAGTTAGCGCAGCAGCAGCGCTGGAAGCTTTTTGTAACCGTCTATGAGCCGCAAGACGACGACGAGTTGCGCTGCTATTTTTTGCGCGCGCGTTTAGCCACCGGAAAAATTCAAGATTTGATGGATGACACCCGGCGTATGTGGCTGGTGGGCCGAGAGCAGCCCGCAGCATGCGATCCGGTCTTCGAAGCTTGGCGGCGCGCCAAAGGCATGACCGAAGAACTGGTGTGGCAACGCATTCGACTTGCAATGGAGGCAGGTAAGCTGTCGCTGGCACAAACATTGGCCATGCATCTGAAACCAGACGGCCGCGCCTGGGTGGAGCGCTGGGTACGCGTGCATCAAACGCCAGCCAAGGAATTAGAACCGTCCGGAATACGTCAAGACACGCCCATCGCGCGCGAAATTATGCGCTACGGTGTGTTGCGCTTGCTTAAGTTTGATGTCGATGTCGCCAATGACCGCTGGCGTGCGCTTAAACCGTTGTACGCCTTCACGCCGGAACAAGTGAACGTGGTCGAGCGCGAGATCGCTTTGCAAGCAGCCTATCGTCAACACCCGCGCGCTTTGGAGTGGTTGAACGCACTTCCTGCCACCGACGAGCTGGTGGTGCAGTGGCGAGCGCGCATCGCGCTTTTACAAGGCAATTGGATTGCGCTACGTGCCGTAATCACCGCTTTGCCACCGGCCGATGCGCAGCAAGATCAATGGCTATATTGGAAAGCGCGCGCATTGGCGGAAATCGGTTCGGCACAAGGCGAGTCGGTGTATGACGGCGTGGTGTTCGAGTTGTTTGATGCGTTGGTCGGGCGGCGCAGTTATTACGGTTTCCTCGCCGCAGATCGTTTAACGCGCGAGTACGAATTCAAACATGCCAGTGTGCAATTCACTGACGCGGACTTGGCGCAGATCGCGCAACTGCCGGGTATGCAACGCGCCTACGAATTATTGTTGTTGGATCGAACCTTGGATGCACGCAAAGAATGGTTACTAACGACCGCGCGTTTTAATAGCCGCCAACTGCAAGTTGCGGCCGTGCTGGCGCATCAATGGGGATGGCATGACCGCGCCATTCTGACCATGGCGCAAAGTGCGGATAACGACGACATGGATGTGCGTTTCCCGATGGCCTATCAAGATCAGGTCGCTGCGGTGTCGAATCGCTATGGTCTCGACCCTGCCTGGGTGTATGGAATCATTCGACAGGAAAGCGCCTTCATGCTCGACTCGCGCTCAGGCGTCGGTGCAATGGGTCTGATGCAATTGATGCCGGCCACCGCGAGCTTCACCGCCAAGTTGATCAAGCAGCCGTTCAAAGGCAATTTCGAATTACTCGATGTGGATCGCAACATCGAGCTGGGCAGTGCTTATTTAAAACATCTGGCGGATCAATACGGCGGTAATCCGGTGTTGGCTACGGCAGCTTATAACGCCGGCCCGCAGCGCGTGAATATGTGGATGCCGGCGGCTACACAAGCGGCAGACGTATGGGTAGAAACCGTGCCGTATCGTGAAACGCGCGAATACATCAAACGCGTGTTGACCTATACGACGATTTTCGATCAACGCCTCGGCGGACCCACAACGCGGTTGTCGTTGCGCATGCCGGCGGTTAAGTACTGAGAACCTTCTGGTACACTTCCGCACCGCAGCGGGTGAATAAAAAATTTTAGATGGGAGCGGATATGAGCGCTAAGCGCCGAGTGTGTGTAGTAGGCGGCACCGGGTTTGTCGGACGGCATTTAGTGATGCGGCTGGCTGACGATGGACATTACGTAAAGGTATTAACGCGGCGCCGCGAACGGCACCGCGAATTATTGGTGTTGCCAACCGTGCATGTGATCGAAGCCGATGTGCGCGATGAAGCGACCTTGTTGCGTGAGTTTCGCGGCATGGACGCGGTCATTAATCTTGTGGGGATACTCCACGAATCGGGCCGCACGCGCTTCCGCGACATCCATGTCGAATTGCCGCGCCGTATTATGGCGGCCTGCCGCAAGACCAATATCAAGCGCCTATTGCACATGAGTGCATTGAGCGCCGACGCTGGACGTGGCTCTAGTCAATACCTGCGCACCAAAGGCGAGGGCGAGAATGCGATGCATGCCGAGTCGGGTATCGCTGTGACCAGTTTTCGTCCGTCGGTAATTTTTGGGCCGGAGGATGACTTTTTTAATCGTTTCGTGCGGCTGTTGAAAATTTCCCCGTACTTTTTCCCATTGGCTTGCCCGCAGGCCAAGCTCGCGCCGGTGTACGTCGGCGATGTGGTGGAGGCGTTTACACGCGCCTTGAATAATCGCGCGACGTTTGGACAGCGTTACGATTTATGCGGCCCGCGTAGCTACACCTTGAAAGCGTTAGTGGAGTTCGCCGCGCAGCAGGCGGGGTTGAATCGCTGCATCATCGGTCTGGGCAAAACCTTGTCGAGTCTGTTTGCGAGCTTTCTGGAAATCATGCCGGGCAAACCGATGTCGCGCGACAACCTCGCTTCACTACGCCAAGACAGCGTATGCAAAGGCGAATTTCCGGCGGTGTTCGGTCTTACACCGGCATCCATCGAAGCGGTAGTGCCGGTGTACTTATCACGCGGCAACACGCGTAAAAAATACCTCGGCTATCGGG
>JACQEQ010000228.1 GCA_016200445.1 Gammaproteobacteria bacterium
GTGAGTAGATTTACGCACAATAGCTGCGTCCATCCTCCACACGGCGGCACGCGCATGACGCTCTATCAAGTCGACAAGCTAATGTCGGAAGCCCGCCGGATCGCCGCCGAATACCGCAAAGCCACCGGCAAAGTGCTCGGTATCAGCAGCGAAATCGCACGCCATGATGCAGCACGCCTGATGAACCTCGAATTGACCGACGATCAAAACGCGGGCTGGGACGCCGTCGGCCACGGCCCGCGCGAAGGCAAACACATCCAGATCAAAGGCCGCGCGATTTTTGACGAACAGAAAGGCGGCCAACGCATCGGTCAACTAAAAACCGAGCAAGCATGGGACAGCGTCATGGTGGTGATGATGGACGTCGACTATGAACCTACCGAAATCTACGAAGCGGATCGCAGCGACGTGGCCGAAGCGATTAATGACTCCGACAGCAAGCGCGCCAAGCGCGGCGACATGTCATTAGCCAAATTCAAAATCATCAGCCGCCTGGTGTGGACGCGCGAAGAAGGCGTGGTGGAGGATGAGATTTGGGATAATCAGGCGGGCGCGGCGGCGCGGGAGTAGTACGGTTTTAAGTTTTATTAGCGTTAGCACTCCCACTAAGGAAGAACCCTAAATTTTCTTACCTCAAAGATTGAGGCACCTATAATGCGTATATTCGCTGCCCTTACTGCCACTATATTGTTTACCCTTGCGTCACCAGCCCAGGCCGGTATGCAGCTAACACTTGTCATGGTGGCGCCAGATGAAGCTGCGCACCTCAAGCGTGATGAAGATGCATTGGCCAAGCTTCTCTTCGAGTCAAAATCCGACTTAGCCCTTTCAATTGGCAAAGAATGGCATGGCATTCACTACCTTTTGACTGGTGACGCTGAAGTTACCAGCGGTCTCCTCGGTCAAGTTATCCTTGGTGGCACTGAGTTTGGCCCCGACCTCGGCTACGGCCCAGCCCGTGTGCTAACGCAAGGCCAAGTCAAAGAGTTTGCTGCTCAGCTCCAGGCGCTCTCTCTTGATGAATTCAAGCGCCGATATGACCCCAAGGCAATGGTCAAAGCCAAGATCTATCCTGGTGTTTGGGATCGGGAAGAGGCTCAGGCGTTAGGATGGCTTGTCGTCGGTTATCAAGCAGTGGTCAAGTTTTACGTTCGAGCTGCGGCTGAAGGAAAGGCGGTTATTCTTGCCATCATGTAACCATAACCTTCTGGTTAGCGTGATTGATCTTTTAGCGTCCTTTGTGACTCGCACTCTGGCGATGTCTCACGTAACACGGTAGACCACATGGAATCAATGCGTGACATCTTAGGCCCGCACGGCGCGTTGGCGCAGCGTATCCCCGGCTATGCGCCGCGTGCGGCGCAGCAGGACATGGCTGAAGCCGTGGCCGCGACATTGCAAGACGGCGGCGTGTTAATCGCGGAAGCTGGTACCGGTACCGGGAAAACCTACGCCTACTTAGTGCCGGCATTGCTCAGCGGCAAACGCGTCATTGTCACGACCGGCACAAAAAATTTGCAGGATCAGATTTTTCATCGTGATTTACCCACGGTGCGGCTCGCGTTAGCGGCGCCGGTACGCGTGGCCTTACTGAAGGGGCGCGCGAATTATCTGTGTTTGCACCGGTTGGAATTGTCGGGACAAGACACCTTATTCCGCACGCCGCAGCAGGGCGGCGACATGCAGCGCGTGCGCGACTGGGGGCGGCGCACGCGCAGCGGCGATATCGCCGAGCTCGCGGAAATTCCCGAAGACGCGCCGGTGTGGCCGTCGGTGACGTCGACCGGCGACAATTGCCTGGGTCAGCAGTGCCCGAAATTTTCCGACTGCTTTCTCACCAAGGCGCGGCGCGAAGCGCAGGCAGCCGACATCGTGGTGGTGAATCATCATTTGTTTTGCGCCGATCTGGCGTTGCGCGACGAAGGTTACGGCGAGTTGTTGCCGGGCGCGCACGCCTACATCGTTGATGAGGCGCATCAGTTGCCGCAAGTGGCGGCGAATTTCTTTGGGCAGTCAGTCAGCAGCCGGCAACTGGTTGAGCTTTCAACCGATGCCACCGTTGAACAAAAGAAGGAAGCGGGCGATGCGGTAGAAATTGTCGAGACCGCCGACCAATTACAAATCGCGGTGCGCGATATGCGCGCAGTGTTGGGACACGAGTCGCGCCGCACGGTGTGGAGTGATGTCAAGCGCAACCCCGCCGTGGTGACGGCGGTGGCGCGGCTGCGCGAGCGGTTAGCGGATTTGTGTGCCGCGCTCGCGCCAGCAGCACAACGCGGCACAGGTTTGGAAAGTTGCTGGCGGCGCAGTCTCACGCTGGTCGAGCGCTTGGCGTCGTTCGACGCCGTGCCGCCGCAGAATCATCTGCAATGGCTGGAAACGCACACACGCTCATTCGTATTGAATCTCACGCCGCTCGACGTGGGGCCAGTGCTTGGCAATGTGATGCAGCAGCGCAAAGGCGCGTGGATATTCACCTCGGCGACCTTGGCGGTGGGCGACGATTTCAGCCATTTCGCGCGCCGCATCGGGGTTGAAGGCGCGGTCACGCGGCGCTGGGACAGCCCGTTCGACTATGCGAATCAGGCGTTGTTGTATCTGCCGCAACAGTTGCCCGACCCCGGCACGCACGGTTACGTCGCGGCGGTGATCGCTGCCGCGTTGCCGGTGTTGCAGGCCAGCTGCGGGCGTGCGTTCCTGTTGTTTACCAGCCATCGCGCGTTGCAGGAGGCGAACAACCTGCTGCGTTATGAAATCGACTACCCCTTGTTGGTACAAGGCACCTTGCCGCGTAACCGGTTGCTGGAAGAATTTCGTGCGGCGGGCAATGCGGTGTTGCTGGGCACCAGCAGTTTCTGGGAAGGCGTCGACGTGCGCGGCGAAGCGCTGTCGCTGGTGGTGATCGACAAGTTGCCGTTCGCCGCACCGGAAGATCCGCTGGTGCGTGCGCGCGCCGACGCGTTACGCGCGCGCGGCGAAAGCCCGTTTATGGACGATCAACTGCCGCAAGCGGTGATTGCACTCAAGCAAGGCGCCGGGCGGCTGATCCGCGACGTCAATGATCGCGGCGTGCTGATGTTATGCGACCCACGCCTGCTCGGCAAAAGCTACGGACGGCGCTTCCTCGACAGCTTGCCGCCGATGCGCCGCACGCGGGTATTGACTGATGTTGAAAAATTCTTCGCCGAAGAAAAATCTGCGAGCGCGCGACACGTATCGACCGAGCATGTGACACTATGAAATTACTCGCCCTCGATACCTCCACCGAAGCCTGCTCCGCCGCGTTGCTATTAGACGGCACAATTCACGAGCGTTTTGAGATCGCACCGGGCGCGCACTCGCGTTTGATTCTGCCGATGATCGAAGA
>JACQEQ010000229.1 GCA_016200445.1 Gammaproteobacteria bacterium
CACTCGTATTTCGCACGCGGCTGGCTGCGCCTTTATTGTCTAGAGATCAACCAACGCTTGGCGGCCATCTATTACTGCTACCGGTTTCGCAACGAGATATTTTATTTTCAGTCAGGCTTTGACCCTGCCTACGAAGCCTATTCACCCGGTCAAGCCTTGCTCGGATTCGCCGTCGAACATGCGATCAGCGAAGGCAATCAGGTGTTCGATCTACTCAAAGGCGATCATCATTATAAATCCCAGTGGGCAAACAGTAGCCGTGAAACTACCGGTATAGCGGTTTATCGGCCGACACTGGCCGGACACATGGCGAAATTACGTTGGCAAACTGCGCCGGCCGCAGTACGGATTTTGAAGCATTGGATGAGTGTTGGAGCGGCGTAGGAGGAGTAAATGTTCCGGGTCATGCGCCGGCTCAGGATCACGCGAGCGAGTGAGCACAGTGAAGCAGTTTTTATATGGTTACTCATCTTCGTGCTCGTCCTGCAGCTTTCAGCATGCAGTGACAGCCGTGTGACGTCTGAACAACCCGGGCCGGCACCCCACCCAACTGCAAACTGCGGCACTGCGCGCCAGGATGACGATTATCCACTCGCCGCACCTGCGCATAACAACACGCCTGCCCCGCTGGCAGGAGCACCGTACATTCTTTACACGGACCTGCTTGCCGGTCCCACTCATGGCGGAGAAAATGACAAGGGGGTATACCTTTCGATCTTCGGTATCAATTTCGAGATGCCGGGAGCGGCTGCTATTTTAGGCGTTAATGTCAAGGTGTTCATCGGCGGTGCCGAAGTCGACAATTACCGCCGTCTGGGACCCGCAAAAGGGCGCAGTGATATCAGCCAAATTACCGTACAGGTTGGCGCACTAGGCAACCTGCCTGCCGGCGTCGAATTACCGGTTCAAGTCGTGGTCAACGGCACAGGCTCCAACATCAACCACACGTTTATCATCCAACCCGGTAATATTTTGTTCGTCGACAATATCAATGGCGACGACACGACGGCGCAAAAAAACGACGTGACCCGGCCATGGCGCCACGTCCAGACACCAGATTCCTGTCCGCTGGATTGCGCGACCGAAGGCGGCGCGTTAAACCCTGCCGTAATCAAACCCGGCGATGTCATCGTAATGCGCGGACGTGGAAAAATTTGGTCCGGCCTGGGCTTCGATAACCGCTTCGCACGTTTTCACCACGAAACCGGCACCCGCCCCAATGGTATCCCTGGCAACGGTTACATCACCCTCATGGCGTATCCGGGCGAAGACGTGCACATTGTTCCCCAGCCTAATTCCTTCGGCGGCATTCACGGCATCAACGGCGACGGTTTTCCCGGGTATTCCAAGTGGATCGTGATCTCCGGTTTGCGCATCGAAGGCGGCGACAACACCGTATATGATGGCCCGGTTAATCTTCAGGCGCACGCCGATCATTGGCGCGTTGTCAACAATGAGCTGTTCAATTTGGCGGCCCCGCCCGACGCAAAATCCGCCGGCATCAGCGGCAATGGCGCCAATGTTGACATTCTGGGCAATCATATCCATCACATCGGCGGCGGCACGCTGAATCACGGCATGTACTTCGACACCGGCGCCACCGATGTCGACGTCGCCTATAACGAGGTCGAGAATATCAAGCAAGGCAATCTGATCCAGACCTACGACAACCTCGGCACGGCGGATCTGAATAATGTCAACATCCACCATAATCTGCTGCACGACGGCGGGCGTTACGGATTGAACATCTCGGGAGGGACGCATTCGCTCAACGTTTGGAATAATGTCATCTACAACACCGCGTTTTCAGGGGTACGCTTCAGTGTGCAGAGCACCCCGTCGTCCAATTTCGTTTTCGTATACAACACGCTGTATAACAACAATATGCAGCTGACTGCCGTGGATTCCAACGCACCGGTCCTGAACGACTGGAATTTGAATTCCGGCACCGCGTTAATTGCAAACAACATCGTCTACGCCGCCCCGCTCACGATCCCGCTGCTGTCGGATTGTTATTACCTGGACACCAGCGACGGTGCAGCGATCCGCATCAAACGCAACCTCTGGTTCGGCCGCGCGCGCGGTGCGCCGCCGCCTCAAGACCAGGATCCGGTGGGCGGCACCGACTTGCTCGATCCATTGTTCGCCGATTCGCTGGCCGGTAAATTCAACTTGCTGCCCGGCAGCCCGGCGATTCAACAAGGACTGCTGAGTATTCCGCTCGGTATCATCGATGATTTTCGCGAAACACCACGCCCAACGGCTTCTGCTCCTGACGTGGGTGCCTATCAATACACGCAGTAAACGATTGATCCGGACCGATGACGTTTGAAGTCAACATTTGACTTTTAAATTGTTCAGCAACGATTTCAAACTTCATCAAGCCTGTCACCCGCATCGCTTACCTGAGTTTCTGCTCGCCCAGACTGGTGATTTGACCGGCGGCGATGTCCACGGAATTGTCCAGGTTCACGGAACAATCATTGGTGCAATTGTTGCCGTCGGTATTGCCCAGCACGATGCGTGCGTAATGGCCTGCGGGTAATGAAACGCTAAAGGATCCATCGCCGTTGGTCTGCGTTTTGACTAAAAGATCAGCCGCAGTGATACCTGCTTGCCGGATTTGGACCGGTTGATTCGGCGCCACTGTCGTAGCGTCGTTTAGCACTACCCGGCCGGTCAGTATTCCGCCCACCGCGATCTGCACCGTGCCGAGATCATGCGCCGCATGCTCGCTGGGAATTGCAATGACGTCCGCTGCCGCCTTGTTGAGTTTGCCATCGTAAAGTTGCGACGCGAGGTACTGCCGGGTGTCGAATTTCGTTTCCAGATAGTAATAATTAAGATGTGCTGCCGCGTCGTAAGGTGAATAGAGAATTGCAGTCCCGTCGCCACGGGTGCGTTCCTGACTTGCAACGTCCCACGACGCCGGTATACGTAAAACCAGCAGCGCACCTGAAATCGGCTTTGCGGGGTTTGCAGCTTCGACGAGTTTGACCGCGACTTCGCTCATTGGCGCGCCGAAGTCGGCGCTCGGCGTGGATGCGGTAGTTAAATCTAGATTCGCAGTTTGACCGCGGCTGTGAACGCGGTAACTCGACGGCTTGAGCCACACACAATATTTCCCTGCTAAATCGGTGCGCACGTATGCGGCGCTGCCGTCATCGGCGGAGCCGATGTAGACCGGCTGGCCGGGAGCACCCGCGCCGCTGTTATTTTTCACCTGACCTGTAATCGCTTTGCCCGCGTCCAGCTGCAGGTCGGCGGAGCGAGTTTGGTTGTCTGTTACCGTAACGCGGGTGGCACGCTGTTGAATATTCGTTCCATTCGCGCCGTCGAACGCTTCGGACGCGTACGGCTGCAACGTGCGGTTAGTTGCCATGACCAGGTAATCGCCGGGTGCGAGGTTGACTTGATACGCGCCCGCGTCGCCGGTAGGCAAGGATTCCACGATGAAGTGATTGTCGTAATTAAGAATCGCGATCTGAATGTTTTTTAGCGCATCGCCAGCAAGCCAAGTGTTGCCATTCATAGTCACCGGCGCGCGCGCGGTCACTTTGCCGGACAGACGGCCGCCCTGCGCAAGTTCGAAGTTAATGGTCTTCACCGGATCGCCCGAGGTAATGGTCACTTTGTCTGCATTATGTTGTTCCGGCACGCCGCCGTTCGCCGTAAACCATTCGCTCATCGCATAACTTGCCGATGTCAGGTTGCGCGCGCCGACGATGTAATCCCCCGCTTGCAAGTCCAAACAATAGGCGCCATCTGCGCCGGTTTTGGTTTGCGCACGCATCACCTGGTCATTGAAGTCGCGCGCCGCGACCACCACATCCGCCAACGCGCCGCTGGCGGTATCCGTCACCGAGCCGCAGACTCGCTGCGTTGCCGCGCTATTCAAAATAAGGCTCTTGATTTCCTCGTCATCGACCGCTGCCGCCGCCAGCGCCGTGACCAACCCGGCGTTATTCATAGCGTCATTGGGATTGATACCGCTGTAAGCTGCGTGCACCGCGGCGGCGATTTGCTCGAGTTCCGCCGTGGATAGCAACGCCAGATTCGAAGTCACACGTGTCACCGCCGCCACCGCCGCAGCCGACATGGGCGTAATGTCAATAACCGGCCCGGTAACGAACGCAATCAGGGATTCGATCCCTTCGGCCTTCGCTAATAGCAGCACGCTTGGATCGGCAGTGAGGTTTAAAGAATAGGCCCCCGAAGCATCGGTCTGCGTCGCAGCCAGTGCGTCGCCGAGAATGGCACCGGAACTATCCAATGCGTAAAGCGCGACGTTCACCGCCGCCACCGGAGCAAGACTTTGCGGCGCTGCCAAGGCAGGTTCACCGGCGATCCAGTTCAAGAGTTGTTGCAATCCCGCCGTGCGCGGCACGCCCAGCGTTCCGGACTTTGCCCAGACCGTTCCGGTAACCGTGATTGATCCGGATCCGCTCGCACCCTGAGGGGCAGCCGGATGATTTGAAAACGAACTGTCGCCGCAGCCGGTCAAAAAGACACCGAGCGCGCACAGCAGCGTACTTATTTTGTCCATGATTCGATTCATAACCCACCTCTACTTGAGATGTTCGCAACTTCGTAACGATTAATTGACAAGATATGCAACCTTAAACCCGGTTCGAAAACAATCGCGCGCGCGAAAATGGCTGCACTCTCAGGTATTCGCTCGACGTAAATAGAGGTTAAACACCGAGCAAACAATAGGTAGCCGAATTTTCAGGACGGCATTTCCGCGCGCCGCAGATGGTTCCGTTCTTGAAAGCGCCGATACTGCCGGCGGAATATTTTCATCGCCGGCCGCTCCACAAAAAAGGTGACGCTGCTGGCTAAACCAATTGCGATGAGAACAGTGATGATAATGCCGGGCACTGGACTAAGCCCATGCGCGTACCAGCTACGTAATACGATGTAGCCGATGTTTTGATGCAGTAGATACAAGCTGTAGGAAATCGTTCCGAAAAATACCAACGGCTTGATCGCCAACCCCTGTAATCGCCCTTGGCTTGCAGCTAACAAGCAGCCGAGCGCTACGCCTGCATAAATTCCGGCGGTGGGTCCGGCAAGATACCACTGCGCCACTACACAGCACGCGAGCATGGCGCCGCGAAAAACAGTCATGCCATGACGCTTGGCTTGATAAAGCATAATGCCCGCCACAAACAGATGTGCGTAATGCGACAATAAAATCAATTGCAAGCGCCCCGGCAGTTGCACGTCCAGATACTGGCCGACGGCCTGGTTTACGATCACGAATACGACCCACCCGCAACAGATCGCATCGATGCGAGCCAGTAGCCGTGCTTGATAGAGCACGAACATGATCGCGTAAAAACATAACTCTACGGCCAAGGTCCAGTACACGCTATCGACCGACGGAACGAAGAAAAATTCTTGCAGCATGCTGAGGTTCAACAGCGCTTGGGAAAAGGTAATTTCGCGGCCGGGAAGCCCGGC
>JACQEQ010000196.1 GCA_016200445.1 Gammaproteobacteria bacterium
CTGCAAAGTCAATTCACCAACGACGCGCGCGAAATCAATACGACGCGTAGCCAGCTCAGCGGCTATTGCAGCGCGAAAGGGCGCTTGTTGGCGCTGTTCCGGATTTTTCAGCGTGGCGAAGCCGTGTGTTTGCAATTTCCACAGGAGTTGCTGGAACCCACGCTCAAACGGCTACGCATGTTTGTGATGCGCGCCAAAGTCACGCTCGATGACGCCTCCGACACGTGGGTGCGCATCGGCTTGGCCGGGCCACAGGCCGAGCAACAATTGAGCGACACTTTAGGACGCTTGCCGCAGGCCGTTAATGAAGTTGTCACTGCCGATGACATTACGGTGTTGCGTCTGCCTGGCATGAGTGCGCGTTTTGAAATGGCCGGTGAGTTAGCGGCGATCAAAACGCTGTGGCAACGGCTGGCGGCACAGGCGGTACCGGTCGGCGCGCCGGTGTGGAGCTTGCTGGATATTCTGGCGGGCGTGCCGGAGGTTTTCACATCCAGCGCAGATGAATTCGTTCCGCAAATGGTAAACCTGACGGCTCTAGGCGGCGTGAATTTTAAAAAAGGCTGTTATCCGGGCCAGGAAATCGTAGCGCGCATGCAGTACCTGGGCACATTGAAGCGGCGCATGTATCTGGCGCATTGCAATGCAGATAGCCCGCCTGCTGCACGCGCCGCGCTGTACGAAGCGGGTAGCGATGGAACGCAAAGCGTTGGCGCTATCGTCAATGCGCAGCAAGCACCGCAGGCGGGATGTAATGTTTTAGCCGTGGTCGTGATCGCGGCGGCAGAGCGCGCCGCAATCCATCTCGGCAGTCCGGACGGTCCGGTATTGACATTTCAGCAGTTGCCGTACCCATTAGAATGAGACAGAAGGCGGAACAGCGATGGGATCAGAAGTTGACGAATTCATCAGCAAGCTGCTGGATGACTTAAAAAACAACCGGCTCAAGCTGCCGACGCTGCCGCAAGTCGCGCTCAAGATTAACGACGCCATCGAAAGCCCCAAGTCGACCGCAAAAGATGTTATGCGCATCGTCGCTACCGATGCGGCGCTCTCGGCACGTCTGATTCAAGTCGCCAACAGCGCCATGTATCGCACCAATACGCCGGTCGAAGATGTGCAAACCGCGATCACGCGTCTGGGCATGAAACAGGTGCGAAATTTGGCGTCGAGCCTGATCATCCGCCAGTTGTTTCACACCAAATTTGCCGGTTTGAAAACGCGCCTGGAACAACTCTGGATGCACAGTGCGCACGTTGCTGCCATCAGCTTTGTGCTGGCCAAAAAATGCACCAAACTCAAACCGGATGAAGCCATGCTCGGCGGTTTAGTGCACGACATCGGCGAGCTGCCGATCTTGACCTATGCGGAAAAATTTCCTGCCATCGCCGGCAACGAAACCACGCTCGACGACATCGCCGACAAACTGGGGCCCGTGCTTGGCAAGGCGATGCTGCAAACTTGGAAATTCTCTCCGACGCTGATTAGCATCGCTGGCGAGCATGAAAATTTAAACCGCAATCCCGATGTGCCGATCGATTACACCGATATCGTGATGGTCGCGAATCTGCACAGCTATATCGGCACCCGCCACCCGCTTGCTAAACGCAGCTGGGCGGACATCCCGGCGCTTAAAAAACTTGGACTCACCCCCGACGACAGCATTAAAACACTGCACGAAGCGCGCGATGACATCCTTGAAATTCAGCAGTTATTGTCTTAAAGATTTGAACCTAGAATTCTCGATTGACCGCTTCAAGGCGAAACAAAGCTCATGATGAAATTGAAGCATGTTCTTCAACTCCAGTTTACCCTCAGGGCGAACGCCGCTACGGCACACGCAGCCCGGCCCCTTGTGAGCATGCCGTCCACCAACTGGGGATTCTAGGTTGAGCGTCGATAATTCCCCGGTTTATTCACACGGCGGGTAACGCAGCGCTGCTTACTTCACCGGCACCAACTTGCTGAATTCCGCCGACAGCTGCGATAAACGTGCCCCGGCTTGACTCAATGATTCCTGATTTCCGCGCGCTGCATTAAGCTCCTGCGCCAGATTTGCAACCACAGCATGTATTTGTTGCTGCCCCTGCTTGGCCCCCCGCCTGGGTTTCGCGAATTTTCTGCACCGCTGTTCGCACCCCCTCTTGCAGATGGCTGATAATTTTCT
This sequence comes from Gammaproteobacteria bacterium, assembly GCA_016200445.1. Lineage (GTDB taxonomy): Bacteria > Pseudomonadota > Gammaproteobacteria > SG8-11 > SG8-11 > UBA6921. Next base: position 2,168 of record JACQEQ010000196.1, read on the forward strand.
GGATTTCCTGGGTCGATTGCGCAGTGCGGCTTGCTAACGTGCGAACTTCATCGGCAACCACGCTAAAACCACGGCCATGTTCGCCGGCACGTGCTGCCTCGATGGCGGCGTTGAGCGCCAGTAGATTGGTTTGGTCGGCAATACTCTTGATAACATCGAGCACCACGCCGATTTTTTTACTGTCGGCCTCCATGTTTTCCACGGTCTGCGCCGATGCATCGATCTCCGATACCAGTTTGTCGATGGAACACATCGCATTCACAGTGACCAGCGCACCTTCGCGCGCCATGTCTTTGGCCTTGGCAGTAATGCGCTCCGATTCCTGAATTGAATCTGCAACCGCTTGCATGCTCAAGTTGCGCGGAGAGCTGGCCGGCTTCGCGCAACGTTGCCTGATGTATTGCAAGCAGATGATTTATTGCTGCGATCAATCCGCCCAACTCACCCGCAGCACCCGGCCGCAATGGGCGGGAAAACTCCCGCTGTTCCATTACGGTACGCACTTGCAGCGCGAGCGCATGGATTGGTTTGACCAGCCGCCGTGCGTAAATCCAGCCTGAAATTGCAACGATTAGCGCACCCAGCACCACGCCCGCAGCCAGCGCCGCATAGCCCTGAAGTGCCAGGCCACGGTATACGACGAAATTCACGAACAGGATGGCACCCGCAGCATGCAGCACCAATGCAAGATGGATCTTGACCTGCACAGCTTCAGTATCGTTCGACATCGTCAACGCCTTCGCTACATTACTGACTATGTAATCGGCTTTGCGAATGTAAACTAAAGTGAACATGTCGAGATTTGCGAACGCAACATTATTAGCAATTACTGAACTATTGCGCAGAGTGATTCTTGCAGCTCAGTCTGCTGCGCAGACTGAGCTGCAACATGGCGCCTTGGCTTGTCACGGCCACGGTATAGC
>JACQEQ010000197.1 GCA_016200445.1 Gammaproteobacteria bacterium
CGGAAATAAGCGGCCTTTGTTGAGAAATCGAGCGTCACGAGGCGATCATTGTTGACTAACTCGTTCTTATCAAAAGTCATCCTTCCAGAGATGACAATATAAAGATCGATCGTCATATCGTTGGCTCGCTCCGGGACATTCAAGACAAATGGTTTCACGCGCACGCAAATTTCTTCGGGCGCGTTTTCGTCTTCAATTTGCTCAAATAAATCACAGCCACTGCTTGGCTTGGCCTCGGCAAATGCACTCATCTGTTTTAGGCCGTTGTAAGTGTCGTCCCAGATTGCCGTAAGTTTTGCGATCGCCTTCCACCCATGTGCTGCGTTCATAGCCATTTCACATTCCCAAAATGGGTGACCATTCGTCGTAAAAGTCTTTTTCTATGCGGCAAAGCCGAGCCCCTTGCGGCACCCAGCTATTAGTGCCAATAGAACAATTACCTTGGAGGCAGACCACGCGATGGGTAAACGGGCACAGAAAGCCACCGTTTTTTCCGTTACAGCGAGTACAGCGCACGTCGCGCGCGAGCGTTGCGTTAAGCATTATTTCTACAACCGTACGATTGAATTCCCCGTTGTCCTGGGTATTCAAGGTCGGCGTGATTGTCGCCGCGTGCGTGTTAATAACCTCACTTACTTTACTCAGCCAATAAAAGGAATCCAGGTCGCGAAATGGACCGCCGTATTTCTGCTCTTGGAACAAGTCGCCTAAGCGCTCCTCCTCTTGACGGTCCGCCGCACAAAGTGCGGCAAGCGCTGCCTTATTGAGAATTGGTCCGGGGTATTTCAAAATGGCATTTAGCAGTAGGTGCCCGCAGATATAGGTTAGCAACCCAATCCGGAGTGCGCGTGTTTGATTTTGGTTAGGCGACACCGCTGACATTACGTCATCTAATAGCGCACTGTTGATCGCGCCATAGCGTGTCGTGTACAGCGAAAACTGGTTTGCTTCGGTAGGTGCGTTCAAAAGCTTAGCCAGCACAGCAGCAGGACTTCGCAGATCGTCGAAGGTATCCCATGCCGCCTCGAGAGATGCCCGAATCTGGACAAAACCACGGAACACTTCTGCTACATAACGCGCCGCCACTTCTGGGCGGGTTGGCACACGAATTTCAAACAAGCTTGGTTCTGACGGCAACATCTTCGGTTGCCCGCGTGAAAAATTTCCAACCGGCACATGCCGACGCTGGCACCAGTCAACAATCGTCGAACCGAAAAGACCAAGTCGACCATTTTTCGTCAGGTCATAATCAGTAATAACCAGCTTAATCTCATTGGTACTAAAGTATTCTTCGAACTTGGCGCTGGCGTCGTCCCCATCCGCTGGCATCCACTTGAGCACGGTCACGCCCTCCGCCTGCAGATATTGAGTCACCGAGTCAGCCAGGGCGTCCAAGTGTTCTTGGGTGTCATCGACAATCAATATCGCGGTCATGCTTTTACCTTCAATGGAAGCTGGACACGAAAACAGGTGGTAAAGCCCGGCGGAGGGGTGGTTACGGCGATCTTTCCGCCGAAGTTTTCAATGCCGCGTTGAATAAGCGAGAGGCCCAGGCCCATACCAGAACCAAGGGGATCGCGATTGGTGTCCGTTGTTGTAAACAGCGACTCAAAAATGCGACTCTTTAATGCATTAGGTATGCCAACGCCGGTGTCAGCAACCTGAAGGAAATGAGTATTGCCCTCATTCCAGACCTGAAAGGTGATGCGACGTGGGCCGGACTTGACCTTGGACGTTATGGCCTTCAACGCATTGGTATACAAATTGAGAAGAATACCGCCATACAATGAAACAGGCACAGGTGGCGCCATGACATCCGCTTCCGCATGTACGTCGACCTTGATTTTACGATCCTCCGCGTATTTGCCAAAAACGCGAACTACTTGAAGAATGCGGGGGCGCGCTGGATAAGCCTTGTTTGGCATATTTGTCGCGCCGCGAATATAGCCCTGCGTATAAGTAACGAATTCGCGCAATGCTTCAATCTTCTTGGCAAGCGCGGCCGCCGCCGGCTTGAAGGATGGGTCACGCTTAGCTAGACCAATGAGCAGCGTGTGCGATTCTTCCAGGTGATCAATGGCTGAGCCGAATTCGTGCGTCATGAACCCGGCAACTACACCAAGGAGACTCATCGTTTCCAAAGCGGTAGCTCTCTTCTTGCTAAGCTCTGATTGCCGCTCAATCAGTTCTTCCGTATTTGCAAGTCGTTGAACGATGCGACGCTTTTCGCCAGTACTAATATTCGGATTAGCTTCGATCTGTTTAATTGCATCGCGCGTCTCGCGCTTTAACAATGCCATGAGCCTCTTTTGCTCAGCCGCTTCTTCTTGCTGTTGCAATTCGCGATCAACATAGGCGATCGCCTCAATGCCACCTCGAACGATGTTCACAAGCTCCTGAAAGGTCCGATTATCGACAAACCCTTCCCGATCCGCGACAGCCACAAGTCCGAATTTATCGTCAGTTTTTGACGAAGACCGAGTCCCCTCCACCCGTACGGCGCCTATCAATTGATAGGACGATGGAAGCACTAACATGTAGTTGAGTTCGGTAGATGATTTCTGCTCTGCCGACATTGGAAAGTATTTTGCGGAGACTGTTGAACGTGGATCTCGTTCGCTGCGCGATTTGTCCAGAGCGAGCGATAACCAATCGTCACCTTCAGTGCCATAGGGATATACGCGGAAGTCGCGATCGAAGACGGCAACACCACTATTGTCCTTGGCCCATGTCCTGGCAGAACGACCATCTACCGACAGGCCCGTGAACGTCCCCTGCCGAGCAGGAAAATATCGAATATCGGCATCGACATTGTCGAGTGAGTATTTCTCAAGCTGATCATCTATTGAGAAGCTGGGCTTGTCTTGCCCACGCTCAAATATTCTTAGCTTAAGAACTGAATCGCGAACCTCCAGGGTGCAGCGCAATACAAAGTTGTCCAAGACGGCGCCGGCGACGTCGACGGCTGAGCCATCTTCGTCGCCCCCCACGATTGTCAGCGTAAATCCAGGATCTTGTCGCCGAGCGGCGCCCTTTTTCTTAATGGGCTTCGGGGGCTTAGGTAGCAGCGAGTGATAGGGCGATAGCGAGCCAAGTGCAGCGGTCTTGACCGCCCCAAAGTCAATCTTTTTCGCGCCATCGCGCAATTCCGAGATGGTAAGCGTAGTGCCCGATTTGTCCGTGCTCTGAGCTCGTGACAGCGAGTATGGAACGGTAACGCGACCTAAATCCTCATCGTGGTCGAACGCCGGCCAATTGAAGGTTGCTTTTAATACTGTCGAGAAACCGCGTTCGTGATCGTGCGCGACGGAGCGCAGCACGAGACGCTTGCCGAGATATCGAACCGCGAAACGACCGATTCCCTTTTCGCCGGTAATCGCACGCCCGAACTCGCGGCTTTCGTCAATTCCGTCCTTAAATCCGGTGCCGATGCGCATCCAGCCATTTTTGAAATCGTCTAGCGTCATGCCGTGGCCGGAGTCTTCGACTAGGAGCCGATCGGGGTATTCATTCTTTATCGTGCAGTTGGGGGCATCCGCGTCAAACGCATTCTTAATCAACTCAAGCAATGCCACTTCCGGTTTTTTGACCAGGCGCTCGCCGAGTTCGCGAACAATCCGAGCTTCGATCGAGAATGATAATTTCCCTTCTTCTAGGGTTTCGTTATGGTCTGCCATCAGGGGCCTTAGAGGTTTTTCTTCTGTTTCTTTTCTATTCCAACCAACACGGCGTTCATCTGATTAATTTCGATCTTTCGCAACCCATTGGAATGGCTGACGACTCGTCGGCCAAAATTATGGGCGGCAATAGCATTTCTAAATTTGGCTATTCGATATTGCGGAATACCATAAATGCCACATACGCCACCGACGGCCATTGCGCCTGCTAAATTGGACACGACTTTGGGTGCGCGGTCGCGAAACCCAGTGGCACACAGAATCGCCGGCTGCGTCGGCATCGTGAACCGCCACCAATCTTCCCTGCCTGAACATGTCGACGTGTCGTGCATGGTCGCGGGCACGCTATTCAAGTACGTCATTAACTGCTTCGAGGGTTTACGATCGGTACGAATCAGCCAGCATCGCTTGCCGGCATCAACGTATGCTTTGCTAAACACGTTAACAGTCAACGAATGCGCATCGTTCATGAGCGGTCGCAATGTTGTCACGCAAGGCACAACATCGATTCCGCGGATCAGGCCATTGCTGACGCGTTCCCCCTCTGTAAGAACGAGCGCCTCTTGCGTTCCGGGACTTAGGCCGCGTTTAGCGTGGATCTCAGTGCGCTTGCGTCGCTTGTATTCCAAGACGGACGCGCCTGTCCCCGTCGCAAATTTGAGCGGCGAAAATTCATCGAGATTATCGTATTGGAAAAACTCCCAAACTGCATCGTCGTGCCGCTTATCAATAATCGTGATTGATGAAGTGGTGAGCACTCGGTCGAACGTACTGTCTCGAAGGCGATAAACGGAAACCCTCCAGCCCTTATCCTTAATATATTCTCGCAAAAGCTTGGACGACGGGCGTGATACCCACTCAAATGGGATGACGAGCGCAACAAGGCCTTTGGCATTCGCAGTAAGGAGAGAAAGATAGAAGAAGTACTGCCAAGCATTGGCAAGTCCGGACAGCTTTACACCGCTTCTCTTTTCAATAATCGCGGCAGCGCGTTCACGCCAGCCTTCAGGCATGTCCTGGTTCCGCACATACGGAGGGTTGCCTGTACAGATCGATGCGTCGGTGATTGTTTGCGAAAATGCGCACGCGTTTATTAGCTCCGCATTTCGCGGCAATTTCTCAACGCAACGCGCGGAATCGATCTCAAAACCTTGATAGCTTTCGAACGTGCCGTAGCGCGCGAAGCGTGCGTCGCCCGCGCCGAAATCAACAACTTTCCCGATTTTCCGACGCCGTTTGGCAATGTGCCTCCAAACCTCCTTAACGACCGCATCGGGCGTATCGACCTGGCAACGATTCAGGTAGAGGCCGACTTTTTCACACTCGCCCAACGTAGTGACGGGATTGTAGTCGACACGATTTTGATTGTCCGGCGTCCGAAACATGCGTCCTCACCAGTTCGTCTGGTTATTTTTGAGCACAGCGCTGAATGTCGCCGACCTCAGTTACATTGCAGCTTTCGTAAATTATTGACTAGTAGTATTATACGTATCTACCATATAGTCAATAAAGTATTGCCTAATTCGATGTCCACAACTGGCACAAAATCGACGTTCTCCCTGCTGGACGATGATCTGACACGCATTGAAGAAATTCGGGTCAAGATGGCAAAGACCGCACTGCTAAACCAAAGCGAAGTCGTTCGCGCCGGGCTGATTTTGCTTGCTAATGCCGACACCCGCTCAGCCGAAACAGCAATAAAGAGCCTCACCCGGCGCAAACGCGGGCGCCGCAAGGGCGATACACAGTAGCCGAATTGTGCCTCAACAGCCTCCCTCGCAACAGATTAGCGTGACTGACGAACAATTGCCCCACCTATTCGGGTAGGAAATTGCGGTCAAATGATTAAAACTGTCTCGTCAGGCGATCGTCCAAATCGAGGCGGCGCAGTGCATAGGGCGATCAATATTAATTGCGTGCCGATAGATCACCAGCATTGAAAGTCAGCCGCTACCGCCAGATCAATTCTGCGCGTTGCGTGCACCTCATCGTATTGCTGCGTACGCGTCCGCCCACGTCGCCAACTTAAGTTCCCAGCTACTTTCGAACGCGACTTGTTCGAATTCGCGTTCGAAGCGGACTCGCGTCGGGAACAGAACGACATTGCGGCCACCCGGCCTCACAGCACTTGGATAGGCAATGCCATCTAGGCGGGAGCCATTGCCTTCGCCGCCAAGAGCGAAGATCAGGCGAAAATATTCCGACACAACCTGCGAGGGCACATAGTCGATGTGTTCGCTTCCGTCCCTAGTTACTGGTCTGGAAATGGCCTCGGCGAAACCCTCGATGAAGAGCACGGCCTCGCGCTCGTGTCGAAGGTCATCGTCAAACACCGAAGAACGGTCAGGCAAGGTATTGAGGTCCAGGAGCGTGAGCTCGCGTGTCGCCTTGAAATGAGCTATCGCGAGTTTGGCCGGTGGACCTCGAAAAATTTCTGCAATTGCCGTCGGTTCCTCGAACGCTAGGTACAGATAACTGATGCCCGCCGGGTTCATTCGCCCGGCACTGGCCAACTCAGTGGGCGGGGCGCCCATATTGGCGACGTCCGGCGCCCAATCCGGCGGGTCTGGCCAATAACGGGTCCGAAAAAAAGATGTGCCGGCGGGTACCGTCTGGATGAGCGACTCACGTACGAGGTCCGCCAGCGTTTCAAAGATATCAGGCTCGCTGAACTCCCGGAGCTCGGGTGCCACGAACCTGTTTGGCGCGCCAAAAAAATACCGGGACTCGTGTTTGACGGTGAGGACGAAGTGTTCCCACGCATCTCGCAAGACATCGTGCCGCGCGGAACCCAGCCAGTGGCCGCCTGGTGCCGATGTCCAAAGATCGTTGGTGAAAGCGTCGCTAATCGCTTCGAACAGATTGTCCTGTGCGTCAAACGGCAGACGCCTCAATGCCTCGTCCGTGTCGAAGGTCATCCCCTGGTAGCCTCCTTCGGCCGACTCGTACGGCACACCTGCTTCCGCGGGATCCGCGAAATTGGCGTGCACAGCGCGGGCGACCGCCTCGGTGATGACATCGATTGGCGCCGCTATGTTCTGCTGAACGGTGGCGCCGCAGTAGTCGCAGGCGTTCGACTCCGCGTTGTCGCGAATGAGTATGCGTAGAAAGTCGTCTTCGACACAGTCCGGACAAACGAATGCATCGATGCTATACCAGCCTCGGCCTTGTACCATGTCAAAGTCAGCTTTTGCCTGCCCCACCGTTATCCTCCGCGCTGAAATTGTCGCACGCCTTGAGTGGCCGCAGGCATGCACACCTTTTTAGTTAGAGGCGCCCCACGTGCACGGGTATCCACCAACGGTGGGTCAAAAAAGGACGCGATATAAGAGTGAAGACGTGGGTCAAAAAAGCATGCGAACATATTTTATAAAGTGCATTTGCTTAGAAGCACGAAAGTAAGGTCACGGAATAGGCCGTAATGAAAATCCGCTGCGAATCTGATCCTTCATTCTTTGCCACCGATCTGGATCTACCAGGATTTCCTCGCGAACAAGTGGCGAGTGTGCAAACGATCTTGACCCTGGCGCCGGGTTTCCGGCGTCGCGAGCGCCACCCAGAAGCACGTTATTGGTGAAGTAGTGGTATTTGTCGCGCTTTGTCGCGCGTTCCTTTCGCTCGTCGTCGTCGCCGCGTTCTACAAACAATTCCCGATAAAAGCGCCCGCACAAGTTGTCAAACTCAATGGCCAATTCGTGCGTAAGCGCGAATTCCCCCGCGAGGTACGTCTGACGATAAAGCAAACCTAAGAGAGATAGGCGAATTAGTATCGGCAAATGGCCGGCTACATATGTCAAGCATTTTGTATAGAGACGCGGTAGCTCAAGGTCGGGGGCGTGATGCTGAAGCTCCCAGAGTTGTTGCTGCGGCATGATGATCAAATCCAATTCATTCATCAGGCCGTGTAGCTGCAACTGCGTTTCGCCGAATGATGGCGGCGCCAACATCAGATTCCAGATGGGCGCGTAGTAAGCCAATTTCGTTTCAACGAAATTTGCATCTGTATCAACCAAGGCAACCAAGTCGATCGGCTTGTCTCCGAGCCGCACCTTGGTCGGGTCGCGAAAGTATGTTCGAATCCCCTCAAAAATTCGCCTACGCGCGTTGTAATCCTTGCGGCCAGTCTTGTGATGCGGGAGAACGTCGGGACTGAACAAGTCGAAATGGACATCCAAGTGGGAATCGGTCCATCCGCATCGATTCTTAACCGCGTGATACCAAACGTCCACGCGCATTCTCTCAATGAGGGATTTGGGTCGCGGTCCTGGTTTTCCCCGCCCGCTCCCTCCCAGTTTCTTATCCTGAGCTTCGTCCGCCAAATGCGCTCTCCAAAAAATGCGACTAATTCGCCGTATCACTTGGTCCTGATAATTATTTTCAGCATGCCGCAAAATTCCCCAACCTTCCATAGGAAATCCAATGACTCCGACAAAAAAGGCTGACCTTGTTGATGAGATGGTCGCACGCTACGGCACCGTGATGCGCGGTCCCGACCTATACCGCGCACTTGGCTTTCGAACCTATTCAGGCTTCTATAAAGCCAACAAAAACAATCAGTTATCCGTCAAGGTCTTTTACATAGAAGGCCGTAGAGGGGTCTTCGCGCTAACCGGCGCGGTGGCTCGCTTCTTGGAATCAAAGGGCTCGGACGAGTCCACTTAAGCCGCCGGCCGACATGCGCTGCCAGCAAGAGGGCTAGCAGGCAAGGCTTACATACCGGCTTCAATGACAGCGTGATCGGGCTGCCATGAATGCCCTGACGAATTCAATCCGAAAGGAGTTCAGATAACGGCCGCAGCCGAGAAACACCGAAGAGGAAACGATCAGATTACTGAGCCAGAAACACGAACGCCTCAAATTCTCTTGCAGGAGAAAGTGAGGCGGCGTGCGTAGACGCGATAGAACTGCGACCTAGCAATCGCATTCTCTACCCATCTTTCGCCCGTGTCAACACCCCGTAGCACCCGGGTGGTCTAGCTCGCCCTAAAAATCCAGCAGTTGGCCAGCGCGGACGCGAACCGCTCGCGCATCGGGAGACTGCGTCTCGTCGAAATGCAATTTCGGCGGGTGTCTGAGGGATGGACAGCATGGCGATGCATTTTTTGAGGACAGCCGAGTATCGAGATATTTGTCGGGCAGACATCGCAAAATTAAGTGACTTGGGAATAATTCACGCTTTGGCCGAAGTCCGGTGGGACTCCGTTGACATGCAGAGGTGTCCCGACCCGAGTTGCGAATCGTTTAAAAGTCACTATTGGCGCCAGCACCGCAACCAGTGGCGGTGCCGCGACTGCGGGCGCGACTTTTCCGTCACTTCAGGAACCCCCTTTGCCTATCACAAGAAAAGTCTTCGCGACATCCTCAACGGGATGTTTTCGTTTTGCGTGACAGCCAACGGCATTTCTACGATTGAACTCGCTGCTGACTTGGGCATGACGGACAAGTCGGCCTGGTACTTGATGGGCAAACTCAGAGAGGTCCTCGTACGGACGCGGCCCGTGGATATTACAGATGGCATCGTCCAGGCCGATGGCGGCTGGTTTGGCGGTAAGCGGCGCGATGCGAACAAGCACGGCAGCGGGCTGCATACCGAACAACGCGAAACGGCCATCCGTGAAAAGATTGAAGGCGCCCCTAGCGGTCGACAGCGCCGCAAGAAGCACATGATGCCAGGCGGGAAGGAGAATGCGCGTCGCCGGAAACGGCGGCGCTGTGTTGAGGTCGTTCGTGAATTGCATCGCGAGCCCGGCAAAGGCGCTCGTCGCACGATCGTTTCGGTGGCGCTCTCGGAGCACGAAAAGTACATGATCAGTTTCATTCGAAAGTACGTTCCGGACGGGGCTCTGATCATGACCGATGAGAGCGGCGCATTCACGCCGCTGAGCAACTGGTATGAGCACAAGTGCGTGGTGCATTCTAGGGAGTATGTGAACGATGAAGGCACCAATGACAACCAGGCGGAGTCTTATTTTTCGCGCCTCCGGCGGGCCGAGTACGGCGTGCACCACCAGTACACCCCTCTGCATCTTTTCGAATACGCACAGGAAACGGCTTGGCGGGAGGACTGCCGGCGACAGTCCTTGAAGACCAAGCTGATAGGCCTGCTGAAAAGCACGCTCACCCTGGGTAAAGCAAATGTCTATCGTGGCTATTGGCAAGGCAACCGGCTGAAGGACGAGGTTCTCAATTGTTAGCTGGTTCTCAAGCCCGCTAAGCCCCAATCCTAGAGCGCCGCCCACTGGCCCTCGCCGCTTTCGCGGGCATTGTGAATGCGGCGGATGCGATTTTGATTCGCGAGGTGCTTCAGCTGGTGCCGAACGTTGAGACGTAGCTCGACGAACCGTGATGAATCAACTTCGACGCCAGACGAAAGGGCGACACATATCGCGACTTCACGGGTTGGAGCTGATTTGCCGTTGAGCCCGGCCAGATATTTGAGAATGCAGCGCGTCATCCCTCCGTACGTTGTAGTGCGCGCGTTTATGTGTGGCTGAACCGGCTGGATACGCTCTGCATTGACCGCGATTTCGTGGAGGGTCAGTATACGATCGACCGCCTGCACATCATGCTCCAGGGCCTGAATCGTCGCTGCGTGTTGATCGCGTGCTTTCTCCTGGGCTAGTAAGAGATCAGGATAGGCTGCTTGAGCCCGCTGCAGCTCGCCACCGAGATACGCGCGCTTTTTTACAAGCCACTTTAGAGAAGGGGGAATTCGATATGTCATGGAATGACAATCTATTCCCCCTTTGCGCTACAGTCATGGGCATTTGCTACTGCATAGCGTTGAGCGGAATCCATGAAGCGCGTCTACACCTCTGCCAACCTCGCCGAAGCCACGTTGTTGCGGCACGCGCTGGAACAAGCCGGCATACCGACACATGTATTGAACACGCACGCCGCCGGCGCATTGGGCGAGATTCCGATGGCAGACGCGGGGCCGCAATTGTGGATCGCGCAGTTGCACCAGGAAACGCAGGCGCGCGCATTGATCGCGGAATTTTTGCGCAAGAAACCGGATGCGGCGGAGAGAGTCTGCACCGCCTGCGGTGAAACCAATCCCGGCGAATTCGACAGTTGCTGGAATTGCCGGGCTTGGTTGCCGCAGGTTTGAAACCTACTTTTGCGCCGGGTAGTACCACACCCGTTTGATCAGGCCGGCCGACACCTCGTAAATTGCGAAGGCGTTCTGGCTGCGTTCCTCGCCGGCCTTGGTCTTCCAGGTGGCGCGCTCGCGTGTGAAAACGAAATTGCCGTTGGTGGCGACCATATGGATTTCGCTACGGGCCGTCGGATTGCCGCGAAAATATCTTTCCATGCCGGCACGCAGGGCGGCGCGTCCCTTGCTCTCGATTTCCATCTTGTCGGCGACTACGTTGTACCAGACGAAATCCTCGGCCACGTAGCGCGCCATGGCTTCGACATCGCGGGCGTTGAACGCATCGACCTGCGCGCGCACCACGGTTTCCGGAGAATCGAATGCCGGCGTCAGCGGCGCGGCGATATAGCCAAGGCAGGCCAGAAATTTTTCCTGTGCGCGATAGGCATGGTCGCGGGCAACCGGGTCGGCGTCGAATGTAAACTCCTGCTCGTCCAGTTTTCTCGACAGCAAATGGCCGAGTCCCGAAAGGCCGTTCACTTCGCAGTGGTTGCCGGCCTCGCGCAAGCGTGCGCAGTAGATGCGGGCGCCGAAGGCGGGCGTGGTCGTATCCTCGCTGCCCTGGCTGATATGCACCGGCGGCAGACCGGCGCGCGCCGACTGATCGGGGGATACCTGTTCCGGCGTCGCCCGCCCCATCAGCAGCTTTCGCATCCAGCCGCTGCCGGTGACCGCCACCGCCGGTGAATACAGCACCAGGGCGTTCGGCGCGGAACTAAGCCCATCCTTTAGCGTATCGCCGACCGCCGCCATCGCCGCCAACTGTCCTCCCGCGGAAACGCCGTACGCCGCGACGCGGTCGGCATCGACGTTGAAGACCTTCGCGTGTGCACGCAGCCAGCGGATCGCGTCCTTGGCATCCTCCATGGCATCCAGCGGCGTCGTGGTCTTTTCGTCGGACAAACGATACTGCACCGCCATCGTCACCATGCCCAGCGCGGCGAAGCGCTGCGCGGAGGCATATACCCATTCGGGCGCGCCCGCATTCCAGCCGCCGCCGTGGAACAGCACCATGGCCGGACGAGCGGCAGCGCCCGCCACCTTGGGCGGGAAGAACAGGTGCGCCTTCAACTCCAGCATTCCCGCCCGCTTATAGACTTGTATATCCGGAGTACTCACGGACTCTTGCGCAAGCGCCACAGAAGCAACGAGCGCAAAGAGCAGGCCCATCGCCGATATCCGATGATTCACTCGCTGCTCCACAATTGGTTATACCAGCCCGGCCAGACTCCCGGGATCGGTACCGCAGACTTCATTCCCGACAACGCCGGCGCATCCTTCCGCACCCGTGTCCGCCGAATCAGCGCGTACCCGCCAGCACCATCGCCACCGCCGCCGTCAGCTTCTTGGCGTAGGGAACATGCAGGAACTCGTTGGGCCCGTGCGCGTTCGACTTGGGTCCCAAGACTCCGGTAACGAGCATCTGCGCCTGCGGGAATTTCACCCCCAGCATGCCCATGAAGGGAATCGTGCCGCCCTCCCCCAAATAGGCCGCAGGCTTGCCGTAGCACGTTTGCGAGGCCGCATCGAGCAAGGCAGACAGCCAGGGCTTCGATTCCGGCGCGTTCCAGCCGGTGGCGGAGGAATCGTATTCGAAAGTCACGCAGGCTGCGTGCGGTGGGTCCTGCTCCAGCAGCGACTTCATCGCAACAGCTGCGCGCGGGCCATCCACCAGCGGCGGCAGTCGCATCGACAACTGCAGTTTGGTATAGGGGCGTTGCACGTTGCCGGCCGATTCGATCGACGGCAGGCCGTCGGCGCCGATCACGGCGAGTGCGGCACGCCAGGTGCGATTCAGGATCAGCTCCACCGGGTCCTTGGTGGTCGGTTGCACGAAGGCGATCGGTCCGCTGCAGCATGCTGCCCAGGGAAAACGCTGCCACATAGCTTCGCCGAGGATGTCGGCGGCCTGCCTGGCCTGGCTCACGCGCTCGGCGGGAATGTCGCACGAAAACTCGGCGCTCTTGACGATGCCGGTACGAGAATCGTCGATGCGGTCCAGCAACTGGCGCGCGACGCGGAACGATGACGGCACCACGCCGCCGGCGTCGCCCGAATGCACGCCTTCGTTCAAAACCGTCACCGACAGGGTGCCGTTGACGAGGCCGCGCAGCGACGTCGTCACCCACATCTGGTCGTAATTGCCGGCGCCGGAGTCGAGTGCAATCACCAGTTGTACGTCACCCATGCGCGGTGCCAGGGCGTCGAGATAGACGGGCAGATCGTAGCTGCCGCTTTCTTCGCAGGTTTCGATCAGCCCCACGCAGTGGGGGCGCGCCACAGCTTGCCGGTCGAGGGCGGTGATGGCCGCAAGTGCGGCAAACACCGCGTAGCCGTCGTCGGCACTGCCACGCCCGTACAGCTTGCCGTCTTCGTAAACGGGAGTCCAGGGACCGAGGCCGGCGCGCCAGCCGGTCATTTCCGGCTGCTTGTCGAGGTGGCCGTATAGCAGCACGGTGCAATCCGCCGGCAGGCCGCCGGTCGCCGGGATATCGAAGAACAGGACCGGAGTGCGGCCTTCGATGCGAATCACTTCCAGGGTCAGGCCCGGCACGTTTTGCGCCAAGACAAATTTCCTGGCTTGCTCGACCGCGGCGTCGATGTACCCGTGCTGTACCCAATCGCGATCGAAGTGCGGCGACTTGGCCGGCAGCTTCACGTATTCGATCAACTGCGGGACGATTTCGGCGTCCCAGTGGTGGGAGACGTCGTCAAACAGGCGATTGGTGTCCAGGGCATTCAAGGCGGGTATGGCGTCGCGGGCGGTCATGTAGTCACTCGGCAGGCGGATAAAAAATCATTTTACTGCGGATGGCGCGTCGCCGAGTTTCCGGGTGCGGCGGAAAGTTTCCGCAGTGCATCGCATTGGGCGTAGCATAGGTGCTCCCCTCATTTTTACGGCCTCCACCATGTCACACGCCCCCGCACCCGCCGCCGCTCCCGCTCCTGCCGCCGCACCGGCCAGCCCGCCAAAAGACGCGGTGGGAAGTCTTGCGGAAGAGATCTACGCGCGTTTTGTCACGGGCGCGGTGACCTTGAACGGGATAGAGCCGTCCATCAACGGTAGCGCGGATGGCTATGCACGATTGGCCTACAAGCTTGCCGAAACCTTTCGGCACGTGGCAGCGGAGATCAAGGAAACCAATACGCCGGCCGCCAAGGCATTCGATCTCAATGCCTTCGATTTCGATACCTGGACCAAGCCGGCCGCAGGCGGTGCGCCGGCAGCGGCCGCGCCGGCAACCGCGGCGCCCAAGTAGCGTCCACTAGTTACGGCATTCCAGCGTCAGCCATTTCGCCGGTATGTC
Source organism: Gammaproteobacteria bacterium (assembly GCA_016200445.1). Classification (GTDB taxonomy): domain Bacteria; phylum Pseudomonadota; class Gammaproteobacteria; order SG8-11; family SG8-11; genus UBA6921. The sequence continues at coordinate 14,142 of JACQEQ010000197.1, forward strand.
GGTCTGATTGGCGGCGCTCGCCGTCATGCCGTTGGGGACCGCGGCGTTATTGCAGAGCCACGCAACCGGCACCGTGGGCGCATCCTTGACGATGGCCGGCCGGAACGACAGGCGCTTGCCCCGGATGGACGCGTTGACATTGTTGCCGAAGGTGACGGTCACCATGCCGTTGATGATTTCGACGCCGGTCACGTAATTACCGACGATTTTTTCCTTGGGCGGCGCCCCTGCTTCGGCATTGTCCGCCGGCAGCTCGCCTTTCAGTGCGTAATAGGCGCCAACGCTGCTCTTGGCCACGTTGGCGAGCGTCATGCCGTCCTGCACCTGTACGCGCACGGTGCGATCGAAAAACGAAGGCGCCATCATCATCGCCAGTATGGCGATGATGGCGATGACGATCACCATTTCGATAATGGTGAAGCCGCGCTTCGGGATGGAATGTTTTACCACGATGTCCGCCCCGGCTAATTCAATGCAACGACGGCAGCTGCGCATGCGGCCCCCGCCTCTTCGCGATTGGTAATCGTTACGCCGAGGTCACGCAGCAAACCATCGTGCAGCGTATAACGCCAGCCGTGCACGGTCAGCGGCTGGCCGCGCTCCCAGGCGTCGCGCACGATGGTGGTCTGGCAGACGTTGGC
>JACQEQ010000198.1 GCA_016200445.1 Gammaproteobacteria bacterium
AACAGCGGCACATCAATGTGTAACCGCACGGCCAACGATTTTTGCGAGTCGCGGTTATTGTCGGAATAACCGAAACGGGTGAGGTCGGCGAGTTTCATGACGCAGGTTTGGGGACTAGGTAAGCGTCCAGGACTTTACGCGCGACCGGAGCCGCCGTTGAGCCGCCGTGGCCGCCGTTCTCGACAATGACGGCAATCGCGATGCGCGGATTGTCGGCGGGTGCAAAGGCCATAAACCAGGCGTGATCGCGCAGTTTCTTTGCCACTTCGGATTCTTTGTATTTTTCGTCTTGTTTCAAGCCGAATACCTGAGCAGTGCCGGTTTTGCCCGCCGCCGTGTAGGTGATGTCTTTGCTAATGCCTTTCGCCGTGCCACGTGCGCCATGGATGACATGGGTCATGGCGGTGATGACGGTCGACCAATTTTCAGGAGTTTGTACCGGCACGCTGGGGAGTGCGATCGCGTCGATGGCTTGCAGCTCATTGGTGTCGGGGTCTTCGAACGAGTGCACCACACGCGGTGTGCGGCGTACGCCGTGAATGCTCAAGGCAGCGGTGTTGGCCGACAGCTGTAACGGCGTGAGTGACAAATAACCTTGACCGATACCCATCGACACCGACTCGCCGGTATACCAGTTGTCTTTGCGGGCTTTACGTTTCCAGGCGCGCGACGGCAACAGGCCGGTGAATTCGTTGGGGATATCGATGCCGGTGCGCGCGCCGAAACCGAAATAGCCCAGAAATTGCGACATGCGGTCGATGCCCATGTTTGCCGCCAGCGTATAGAAAAAAACATCGCAGGATTCAGTGATGGCGCGGTCGATATCGACTGCGCCATGGCCTTCTTTTTTCCAATCGCGAAAGCGGTGCGTGTCGCCCGGCAACTGGTAGTAGCCACGGCAATGTACGCCGTTAGTGGCTTCCGGCATGTGGTATTCGAGTGCGGCCATGGCGTAAAACGGTTTAATGGTGGAGCCTGGCGGATATTGCCCATTGACGGCGCGGTTATAGAGCGGCTGGTCAGGCGAGGTGAGTAATTCTTTGTAGATTTTGGTCTCGATGCCATTCACGAACAAATTGGGGTCGAACGACGGCTTGCTCGCCAGGGCCAGCACCGCTCCGGTTTGCGGGTCGATGGCGACCACTGCGCCGTTGTTGTCGCCCAGTGCGTCCATCGCGGTTTTTTGCAATAACGCGCTGATGTTCAGATGCAAATGAGTGCCGGGTCTTGGCTCTTTACGATTGAGCACGCGGATCATGCGGCCTTGCGCATTAGTTTCCACTTCTTGGTTGCCGACAAAGCCGTGCAACACATCTTCGTATTGCTTTTCGATGCCGGTTTTACCGATGTGATTCGTGCCGTCGTAATTGTCGACATCCACCATGGTCGCGACTTCTTGCTCGTCGATGCGGCCGACATAGCCGACCACATGTGCGGCTAATTCACCTTGCGGGTAATGGCGTGTTAACGGTGCGGCCAGCTCCACGCCGGGAAACATATAGCGGTCGAGAGCAAAGCGTGCGACTTCTTCGTCGCTCAAATGAAAACGTAGCGGAATCGTTTGGTAGGCGCGGCCATGCCGTAATTGCTTTCTGAAGCGTTGAATATCGACTTCGTCGAGGTCGATCACTTCTGACAGGCGCGCCAGTGTGTCGTTGACGCCATGCGCGCGTTCCGGTGTGATCGACAGCGTGAACGTCGGGTAGTTTTGTGCCAGCACCACGCCATCGCGGTCTAAAATCAAGCCTCGGTTGGGCGCGACCGGAAGCAAGTGAATACGATTGCTCTGCGACAAGGTGGTGTAGTGGTCATGCTGAATCATTTGCAAATACGCGAGCCGGCCGATCACAGTCAACACCAGTGCAAAAACTACGAATCCGGCGAACACGACGCGCCGTAGAAATATTTCTGTTTCGCGGAAGTGGTCTTTGATCGTGATGCGCATGGCTCTGCTTCCGATCTACGAATGTACGAAATAACGGCGGACGGTACGCATGAAGGAGAAAAACCACGGCCACAGCAATAAGCTGGTAATCGACGGTAGCCAGTAACTCCAACCCTGTGGCGGATGTCCAGCAATGCCCTTGATCCACAGAATTAACATCTCGCTCAGTACCAATAACAAAAATACGCTCAACGCCTGTTGCCAGATCGGGAACACGCGCATGCGTTGATGAAGTTTCAGAGTGATCCACGCGATCAGTGCGAACGCCAGCGCGTGCTGTCCGAGCAGCGCCCCCTGCGCGACGTCCATCATGATGCCGACCAGCCAACTGGTACCTACGCCGACGCGCTCAGGCACCATCAGGCACCAGTAAATTAGCATCATGGTGACCAGCTCGGGCCGTGCCGGCCGTAGCCAATCGGGCAATACCACGATGGTCAGTAGCAAGGCTGCAATGAAGCTTGCGAAAATTAAACCGCCGCCGGTATGTTCGCGTAGCGCCATGTATAGTTACCGCGCTTGCGTCGCCGCGCCTGCCGCAGGAGCGGTAGCCGGGGCGTCGGTGGGTGGAGCTTGGTCACGATCCGAGAATACCAATAACACTTCACGTACTCGATCTAAGTGCGCACTGGGCGTAGCAACCACCTTGGCATAAGACTGGCGCATATCTTTTTCAACCGCTGTGACGCGCCCGACCGGAAAGCCGGAGGGAAACCGCCCGCCTAAACCGGAGGACACCAGCAGATCGCCGACTTCGACATCGGCATTGTTCGCCAGATAAGGTAATTCCAGCGAATTTTGATCGGCACTGCCGACGGCAATCGAACGTAAACCGTTGCGTAACACTTGCACCGGAATCGCACTGTTAGCGTCGGTGAGCAACATGGCGGTGCTGGAAATCGGTCCGACATGAATCACCTGCCCCATGGCGCCGTCCGAATCCAAAATCGGCTGGCCGCGAAATACGCCGTGATCGGTACCCTTATTAATCACGACCTGACGATTGGACGGGTCCATGTCTGCGGCCAGAATTTCTGCGATCAAAACTTTGTGCGTGACGCGCTGCGATGACTGTAGTAAATCCCGCAAGCGGCGGTTTTCAGTTTCTACGGCGATCAATTTTTGCAGTTCGGTTTTGTAAACCAGTTGGCGCGTGCGCAGGTCTTCAAGTTCTTGTAACAGCGCGCTGCGCGAGGTGAGCGTGTCGCCTGCCCACGAGCTGGCGCGCATCGGCGCATCGACCATAAATTGCAATGGATAAAGCACGACAGAAACGCCTCCGCGAATACTTTCGAGGTAATTCGCGCGGTGATCTAAGGTCATGAGCACGATCGAAAGGGCGGCCAAAAACACTAACCGGAGGGTCGCGGTCGCGCCGGCGGTAAACAGTTGTTTAATGGCGAAGCTCCACTGACATGGCTAACAGGAATTGTTACGCAAAAGCATAGTTGTATAACGACAAAACGTTTGACAACTACAGCGCAAGTTTATTCAACGAGGAATAATTCTCCGCCAGTTTCGTCGAGCATCTCAAGTGCCCGGCCGCCGCCGCGTGCCACGCAGGTGAGCGGATCTTCGGCGATCACGACGGGTAGGCCGGTTTCTTCTTGTAGCAAGCGATCCAGCCCGCGCAACAAGGCGCCGCCGCCGGTCAACACCATGCCGCGTTCGGCGACATCGGAACCCAATTCGGGCGGCGTTTGTTCCAGTGCGGTTTTCACGGCGCTGACGATGCCCGACAGCGGATCTTGCAAGGCTTCCAGGATTTCATTGCTGTTGACGGTAAAGCTGCGCGGTACGCCCTCGGCCAAGTTGCGGCCTTTGATTTCAAGTTCGCGCACTTCGTCGCCGGGATAGGCCGAGCCGATCTCATGCTTGACTTTTTCAGCGGTGGATTCGCCGATCAGCGTGCCGTAGTTGCGGCGAATATACGAGATAATCGCTTCGTCGAAACGGTCGCCGCCGATACGCACCGAGGCGGAATACACAATGCCCGACAGCGAAATGATTGCCACTTCAGTGGTGCCGCCGCCGATATCGACCACCATCGAGCCGCTGGCTTCCGACACCGGCAGACCGGCGCCGATTGCGGCGGCCATCGGTTCCTCGATTAAATACACTTCACGCGCACCGGCACCAGCGGCGGATTCTTTGATCGCGCGGCGTTCGACCTGGGTCGAGCCGCAGGGCACGCACACCAGCACGCGCGGGCTGGGGCGAAAGAAACGAAACTTGTCCTGATGCACTTTCTTGATAAAGTGCTGCAACATTTTTTCCGTGACGGTGAAGTCGGCGATCACACCGTCCTTCAGCGGCCGCACCGCGACGATGTTGCCCGGCGTGCGGCCGAGCATGCGCTTGGCCTCGGCGCCGACCGCAGCGATAGTGCGCGGCCCGCCGGGTCCCCGTTCTTGACGAATTGCAACTACCGACGGTTCGTTGAGAACAATCCCCTGCCCGCGCACATAAATAAGCGTATTCGCGGTGCCAAGGTCGATCGACAAATCGTTGGAGAACATTCCGGAGAGGCGGGAGAACATGATGGAATCGGTTCCTGATTTTTTTGGATGGGGAAAAATACGGCTTACTCTAGCAGTGGTGTTTTGCTTCAGCAAGGTTTGTTCCGGCCCGCGCAATGCGCAGGTCATCCACAATAACGACCAGTTATGCGGAACACTTGAGCGGCGCGAACGTGGTAGCTACCGCACGACTATGGTAAGTTTTACGCCTTCAATTTTCCTGAGTTGAGAGAATCCTCGCATGTCACTAAGTAAAGCCGATGTTGAAAAAATTGCTCACCTTGCGCGCCTGGCCATCAGCGAGCAAGACATCGAGCTGTACAGTCGCAACCTGTCCAACATCTTGGCGCTGGTCGAGCAGATGAATAAAGTGGATACCAGCGCCGTATTGCCGATGGCCCATCCGCTTGATACCGCACAACGCCTGCGCGACGACGTGGTCACAGAAACTAACCAGCGCGAGACATTTCAGGCCATCGCACCGCAGGTAGACTGCGGTTTGTACCTCGTACCACAGGTGCTTGAGTAGGTCACGCCGTTTAAGTGTAGTCGATAAAACAAAAGGACTCCTATGCACACCCTCAGACTCGCCGCATTGTCCGCCGGACTCAAAGCGAAAAAATTCTCCAGCGCTGAACTCACGCGTGGATTTTTGCAACGTATTGCCGCGCACGACAAGCAACTGAACGCCTTCGTTACCGTGGCCGAGGAGTCCGCGCTCAAGCAGGCGAACGCGGCCGATGCGCGTCTTGCAAAAGGTCAGGCTGTTGCACTTACCGGTGTGCCGCTCGCGCAGAAAGATATTTTCTGTACCCAGGGTGTAAAGACCACCTGCGGTTCCAAAATGCTCGCCAATTTCATCGCGCCTTACAGCGCAACCGTGGTGCAGCGTTGCGATGACGCCGGCATGGTGATGCTGGGCAAAACCAACATGGACGAGTTCGCGATGGGTTCGTCGAACGAAACCAGTTATTTTGGCCCGGTGCGCAACCCCTATGATTTGAACGCCGTGCCCGGCGGTTCGTCGGGCGGTTCGGCGGCGGCGGTGGCGGCGCGGCTTGCGCCTATAGCCACCGGCACCGACACCGGCGGCTCCATTCGTCAACCTGCGGCACTTTGTAATCTGACCGGCTTGAAGCCGACCTACGGCCGCGTGTCGCGTTACGGCATGATCGCATTCGCGTCGAGTCTGGATCAGGGTGGCCCGATGGCGCGCAGCGCCGAAGACGTGGCGTTGCTGATGAACGTGATCGCCGGGTTCGACAGCAATGATTCCACTAGCGTGGATACGCCCGTGCCGGATTACACCGCAGACTTGACTAAATCGCTGGCCGGATTACGCATCGGCATTCCGAAGGAGTTTTTCGGGCAGGGTCTTGACACTAAAGTCGAGCAAGTTATTCGCGACGCGCTCAAACAATATGAACGGCTCGGCGCCAAAATTAAAGAGATCAGTTTGCCGAATAGCGGCCTGTCGGTGCCGACCTATTACGTGGTCGCACCGGCGGAATGTTCGTCCAACCTGTCACGCTTCGACGGCGTGCGTTACGGTTACCGCTGCGATCAACCGGTTGATTTGGTCGACCTGTACAAGCGCTCGCGCGGCGAAGGCTTCGGCGCCGAAGTAAAGCGCCGCATCATGATCGGCACCTATGCGCTCAGCTCGGGTTACTACGACGCTTATTATTTAAAAGCGCAAAAGCTGCGCCGCCTGATCTCGGACGATTTCAAAAATGCTTACAAAGAAATCGACGTCATCATGGGCCCGACCTCGCCGACGGTCGCATTTAATCTCGGCGAAAAAACCGACGACCCGGTGACCATGTACCTGTCCGATATCTACACCATCGCGGTGAATCTTGCCGGTATCCCCGGTATGTCAATACCCGTCGGTTTCGTCGGTCAGCGCCCGGTCGGCCTGCAATTGATGGGCAATTATTTCGACGAAGCGCGCTTGCTGAACATTGCGCATCAATATCAACAAGCGACCGATTGGCATTTGCGTGCGCCGAAAGGTTTCGAGTAAAAATTCAGAGGAATAAAAAATGGAATGGGAGCCGGTCATCGGTTTAGAAATTCACGCGCAACTCGCCACCAAGAGCAAAATTTTTTCCGGCGCGGCGACTGCCTATGGCGCCGAACCGAATACGCAAGCCTGCGCGATTGATTTGGGCATGCCCGGGGTATTGCCGGTATTGAATAAAGAAGCGGTGCGCATGGCAGTGAAGTTCGGCTTGGCGGTCGGTGCTAAGATCGCGCCGCGCTCGGTGTTCGCGCGCAAAAATTACTTCTACCCCGATTTACCCAAGGGCTACCAAATAAGTCAATACGAGCTCCCCATTGTCGGCAAGGGCAGTATTGTCATTGAGCTGGATGACGGTGTAACTAAAACCGTCGGCATCACGCGCGCGCATCTGGAAGAAGATGCAGGAAAATCCTTGCACGAGGATTTCCATGGCATGACCGGTATCGACCTGAACCGCGCCGGTACTCCGCTGTTGGAAATCGTGTCCGAGCCCGACATGCGTTCGGCTAAAGAGGCCGTTGCTTATATGAAGCGTATCCATTCGCTGGTGCGTTATCTGGAAATTTGCGACGGCAACATGCAGGAAGGTTCGTTTCGCTGCGACGCTAACGTGTCGGTGCGGCCTAAAGGCCAGGAAAAATTCGGCACGCGCGCGGAATTGAAAAACATCAATTCATTCCGCTTCGTCGAACGCGCCATCTTGCACGAGATCGAGCGGCAAATTGAGTTGATTGAAGGCGGCGGCAAAGTGAAGCAAGAAACGCGGCTGTACGATCCCGATAAAGACGAGACCCGCGCCATGCGCTCCAAGGAAGAAGCGATGGACTACCGCTACTTCCCCGATCCCGACTTGTTACCGGTGGAGTTGGATGCGGCCTTCATCAGCGGTGTAAAAGCCACGCTTCCGGAATTGCCCGACCAAAAGAAAGAACGCTTCGTCGCTCAATATGGCTTGTCGACATACGACGCCGGTGTGCTCACCGCCACGCGCGAAATGGCTAACTATTTTGAACAGGTCGCGGATGTTTGCAAATCCCCCAAGCTTGCGGCCGAACTGGGTGATGGGCGATCTGTCCGGCCTACTGAATAAACACAATCTTGATGTCATGCACAGCCCCGTCTCAGCCGCAATGCTGGGTGGCATGATTGCCCGCATCGTCGACAACACCATTTCCGGAAAAATTGCCAAGACCGTATTCGAAGCGATGTGGGCTGGCGAAGGCGATGCCGACGCGGTGATCAAAGCCAAGGGCCTGGTCCAAGTCACCGACACCGGCGCGATTGAAAAAATCATCGACGAAATTATGGCTGCGAATCCTGAACAGCTTGCGCAATTCCGCTCCGGTAAAGATAAGCTGTTCGGCTTCTTTGTCGGCCAAGTGATGAAGGCCAGCCAAGGCAAAGCGAATCCGGCGCAGTTGAATGAGTTGCTGCAGAAGAAGTTGAAGGGTTGACATTAGGTACAAAGAATTCCCAAAGCGCTGTGCAAGCAAAAATATGGCTGGAGAGCAGCGATGAAATTTGAACTTAAAAAGGTTGGATTGATTGACGACGCAATCGTTGACCTAGCGGACTTGACGATTCTTTGCGGCGAGAACAACACGGGTAAGACTTATGTAACTTATGCTCTTTACGGATTTCTTCGTAGTTGGAGGCACATTCTATTTGTCGAGCTGGAGGGTAAAATTGGTGAGATATTGAAAGAGCCCACTAATAGCCAAATTGATCTTGACGCCCTTTTCAACAATCACATCAATAAATATCTTGATCGGCTTGCCAAGAGATATACCAAAGGCTTGCCGAGGGTCTTGGCATCGAGTCCAGAGCTTCTGTCCGAAGCCGTGTTCATGGTATCGGTGCCAGGAGAGATTTCTTTTCATGGACGGGACTACCATCGCTCCATCAAAGACACCACTGGTGGAAAAACTCTTGCGACGCTTCGCAAAGCAAAGGACTCATCAATTTTAGAAATTTTGATTGGCGATCAGTCACTCACGCAAAGCAGACTTGGATTGATCGATTTTGTGTCAGATGCCATCGCCGATGTTGTTTTCTCGCCGTATCTACCCGATGTTTTTATTGCGAGTGCTGAGCGAACGGGAGCAGCAATCTTCCGCAAGGAGCTTGATTTTGCTCGTACACGCTTGATCGAAGCGCTCGGGCAACAGGACAGGAAAGAAATTCGTAATCCATTTGATCTGTTTGAGCAAATGCAACCGGGTTACGCAATGCCGGTACAAGATAATGTTGAATTCGTACGCCAGCTCGAAGACATCGACAAACAGGTCAGTCCGTTAGTCGAATCACATCCAAAAATATTGGAGGAGTTTGAGGCAGTCATTGGCGGAACTTACAAAGTCGTCAAAGGTAAGGGTCTCTACTACCTGCCGAAGGGGGCTGGCAAGCCTCGGCTTTCAATGTCGGAGTCTTCCAGTTCGGTAAGAGCATTGCTCGATATCGGCTTTTATCTCCGATGCCGCGCAAAATCGGGCGATTTATTAATGATCGATGAGCCCGAGCTCAATCTCCACCCAGTAAATCAACGCGCCTTTGCGCGCCTGATTGCCTGCATTGTCAATTGCGGTATCCGGGTGTTCATGACTACTCACAGCGACTACATCATCAAAGAATTGAACACGCTCATAATGCTGAACGCGCAGACCGAACATACTAAGGCGATTCAGCACAAACACGGTTACGGTGATGAAGAGCGAATCGACCCGGCCAAGGTGAAATTATTCATGACATGCTCTGTGACTGAAAAGCGCGAGGGCAAAGGCAAGCGCGCAAAGTTGAATAGCTTACGGCAAGCCACGATTCACCCGGATCAAGGTATTGAAGTAGAAACGTTCGACACCACCATTGAGACGATGAGCGCTATTCAAACCGAGATTTTGTTTGGGGGCGAGCTTTGAATCCCGCCCTCCGCACGCTTATGGATTCACTGGCTTGTGTCGACTATTCGGGTGACAGGCACACAGACGCAATAATTAAAGAAGCGGCACCGTCTGCACAATTGAAAACAGTCAACATCCGGGCATCAAGCGGCGACTGGTTCATTTTTAACCCAGATAAAGGTCGCGGAAAGCAGTCGAAGATGTCGGCCCTACTTTCTGTCGGGGGCGGGCATCAACATCACCGTGCCTGTGATGCGGTCATTGTTGTGTTAAAGGATGGTGTTCTGCGGACTGTCTTTATAGAATTAAAATCAGGATCGCCCCGTGCCGGTGACTATGTGAAGCAGTTTCAAAGTACCCGGCAATTTGCAAAGTATTTGCTTGGTTTGCTCGATGAATTTCACGAAATTCGCTTTCAGCAAGAGGAGCGATTCATTCTTCTCCACACCACAAAAACGAAAAAAATCCTGTTAGATAAAAAACCGACTTACCAAGGCGGCAACAAATCCTTTTCGAAGGATCCCAAGAATCCACATAAAGAATTGGTCAACGACGGAGTCACTATTTATTTGAAACAGCTCTTGGTTTAAGCCTGCTCGCAATAGAAAAGACTTGCAGTGACGCCTGTAGGCAATACTGAACAGTGTTAAGTGTCAACAAGTTCATACGAGTGTCACACGGAGGAACGACGATGCCGCAGCCATCCAACCCGGTAAATTGGTTTGAAATCCCCGTGAACGATATGCAGCGCGCCAAGGAATTTTATGAGCATGTCTTCGGCGTGATGTTGTCGGTACAGGACCTGGGCACGTTAAAGATGGCGTGGTTTCCGATGACGCAAGGCATGCCGGGTGCGGCGGGTACCTTAGTGAAGGCGGAATCGTATGTTCCTTCACATGCTGGCTCGATGGTTTATTTTCGAGTTGACGACATCGACGCCGCGCTCAAGCGTGTGGGCGGCAAAGGCGGTAAGACGTTGCGCGCCAAGACCAGTATCGGGCAGCATGGTTTTGTCGGCCATTTTGAAGACTGCGAGGGTAATCGCATCGCACTGCATTCAATGTATTAAGTGCGGGTCACGATATTTGATTGCTGGCTTCGAATTCCACCGGTGGGTTTTGCTGTGTCGCTTTTTGCGCATCGTAACGTGCACCCGCATTTTTTAGTTCGGCTGCAAGTTGCTCGACAAATTCCTGTACGTCGATTTCATTCGCCGTCTTTTCTGAACTCGCCGCAATGTCTAGCCAGCGTGCGGCTTGCTCGCGATCCGCCGTCACGCCCTTGCCGCGCTGGTACATCCAAGCCACGGTGTGTTGCGCCTGAACGTGTCCCTGTTGCGCGGCGCGCAGATAATGACTGAACGCGCGCACGTCATCAGGGGCTACTCCGTAACCGAATTCATGCATGAAGCCGAGGTTGTAATGTGCTTGGGGGTGCTCGTGTCCGGCGAGGGATTCCCAGAGTTGTAAAGCGTGTTGGTAGTTGCCAGCTTGGTAGGCATCCATACCATCGTCATAGGCATCGGCGCGCGTAGCGAGCGGGGCGATAGTGAGCAGCAACGCAAAGAACAGCGCGGAAGATGTGTTGCGCTTTGACACGGTTCAGCCTCCTTCATGCAATGAAGTGACGGCCAACATCTTGTAGAGGATTTTTATTCCGCGAGCGCAAAATTTTTGCATCCTGACATAAAGCCAAAAAACTCACTGATGCAGGTACGCTAAGTACTAATCGTGCATGCTAGACTTTCACGCATGCAAGACGCCGATACGCTCCGTCGTTTTATTTTCGAAAATGCTCCCGTGCGCGGCGAGATCGTTCGCTTGAATGCAACCTGGCGCGCGGTGTTGGAGCGCCACGACTACCCGCCCGTGGTACGCGAAACTTTGGGTGAATATCTCGCTGCCGCCGCGTTGTTGTCCGGCACCATCAAATACGACGGCTCGCTGATAATGCAAATACGCGGCACCGGCCCGATCACCACCTTGGTGGCAGAATGTACTTCGCAACGCACCGTGCGTGGCTTGGCGAAGTGGGTCGGAGAAATCGCGCCCGGCTCCTTGAGTGAACTTACCGGCGCAGGGAATCTGGTAATCACAATCGATCCCGGCCCCGACTTGCAGCGTTATCAAGGGATTGTGAGTTTGGAAGGCAATAACATTGCACAAGCCTTAGGTCACTACCTGGAACGTTCGGAGCAACTCAAGACCCAGCTTTGGTTGGTCGCAAACGAGAGCCTTGCGGTTGGCATGTTGCTGCAACGGTTGCCCGACACTGCTGCACATGCAGGGCAAGATGAAGATTTGTGGAATCGCGTGCAGCAGCTCGCGGCCACCGTGACGCCGGAAGAATTGTTAACACTCAGCCCTGCTGACCTGTTGCGCCGGCTCTTCAACGAAGAAGACCTGCGCGTATTCGAAGCCGAGCCGATGAGTTTTCGCTGCACGTGTTCGCGCGACCGCGTGCGTAACATGTTGCGCGCGCTGGGGCCGGATGAAGTGCATGACATCATCAAAGAACAAGGTGCGGTTTCAATAACCTGTGAATATTGCAACCAGAAATACCGCTTCGACGCCGTAGATGCCGAACAGATTTTCGCAGCAGACGTTCCACCGTTGGGTTCTTTAACGCGTCATTAAAACCGGCCAGCGCGCTACGCGGTCTACGTAGCGCGCTGGCTGTTGTTAGCTTAGTTGTTGATGCTTCCCCGCAGGCTGAACGGTGCTGGCTTGCGGACCTTCTTCGCCCATCTCTTCGGCAAAGCGTACCGGTGTGCCGAGTTCGAGGTGATCGAACCCGCCGTTGAGTACGCTGTTGCGATGAAAATACACTTCGCGCCCATCGCTGGTGTGGATCATGCCGTAGTCCATGTGCGGAAATACTTCCGTCACTTTTCCATGCGGGGGCACATCGTGAGTTTTAATGTTGCGGCGTTGTCTGCGCGCATAATTTTTTAGTTGACGTTGCGCCGCATCAAACGCATCGCGGATCGCAACGTAAATGTCTTCGTGAGTTCGATCAGCATGTTTATCTTTGCTGACAACCAGCTCACCGTGCGGCACGGTGAGGTCGATGCGTACATGAAAAAGTTTGCCTTGATGATGATGTGCGTGCGGTGCCTCTACTACCACACGGCAACTCATGATGCTGTCGTAAAATTTATCGAGCTTGTCGGCACGCTCGCGGATTTTTGCTTCTACCGCATCCGAGCGCGGCATATCGCGGAAAGTCACTTGCAAAGGCAGTTGCATATTTCCATTCCTCTCGTGTTTTCACTGTTACGACCCTACACTCAGCCAATTCTGTACCGGAAGATATAGGTGTTTTTACGAATTTATGAACAGTGTATTGCCTGTACCTGATGCGTTGATGTTGTTGGCTCCCGGTTGCGCGCACTGCCCGGTTATGCTCGCCACGCTGGCTGAATTGCTCAAGCGCGGTGTGATCGGCCGTCTGGATGTTGTCAATATCGAGCGCCATCCAGAAATTGCGCAGCAACTCGGTGTGCGCTCGGTGCCGTGGTTGCGCATCGGTGAGTTTGAATTAAGCGGCGCACGCTCGCCGCTTGAACTGGAGCGTTGGGCACAGCGCAACGGTAGCGTGCAAGGGCACGCGGATTACCTAACCGAGTTACTAAAAAGCGGCGTGTTGAACCAAGCGATCAGCGTGGTGGACGCGAATGAAGCCTACGTCGCA
>JACQEQ010000199.1 GCA_016200445.1 Gammaproteobacteria bacterium
CCATAGCGGTAGACCAGCTCGCCGCCATGCCAGGCGGTGCTGACGAGCAACGCCGCTGCTACCAGCAGCAAGCCTGTGAACAACCAGCTTTTGCCTTTGGCATGGCGCTGCAGGTAGTACTCCCAACCCGCAATGCAAAGAAACAACGCGAGCGTCACCATCGCCCAATTGCGATGCACCGTCATGGCCGCATGCGAGGGCGCATCGTGATCGACGGTGTAGTAGGCATACCAGCCCGCCGCCACGGTGATCAGCGTGAAGCCGACACCGACCAACAAATTCCAGCGCGCTACGATGGTCCATTGATTCGCCAGCGCCGGTTGCGACACGAAGTGCGACGCCAGATGCAACGCAGCAGCAACGCTCAACAACGCCACGGAAAAATGCACAAAAATAGGATGCCAGTTGGGTAGGATTTGAAACACGCGATTCTCCTCGTTGTTGCCTTAAATGCTGTTGTTAGTTTAGTGGCCCTGGTGCTCCGGCGCTTTCGCCGCCGGTACGTCCGGCGTCGCGGGTTTGCCGGTGCATTGCGCCCAGGTTGCGCGGTCCACCACGATCAAACACCGGCTGGCCTGTGCGCATTGCACCGCGAGCGATGCATCCGCACTGGTCGACTCCATCAACTCGGTGCCGTCGAAGCCGGCTTCGCGCGCCTTGCAGCTGGCCGGCGGGGTTGCCAGCATCGGCAGCGGTGCGGCTTCCTCCATGTTCATCTTCGAATGATCCATCGGCGCGGGTTCGTCCATGTTCATTTTCGAATGATCCATGGGCGTGGGTGCGTCCATCTTCGAATGATCCATCGGTACCGGTTCCGCCGCGCTGCGCTCCATGGCGCCGTGATCCATGTGCGAATGATCCATTTCGGCAACCGCTCCTTGCGTTGCTCTACCTCCGGCATCCCTGCCGTCGTCGGCCGCATACGCCGTTGATGCCGCCACGTACAACGCTGCAAAAATTAATACTGTCAAGTTATGCCACATGTGTTTCATCTCCGAATGATTTCAGCGGCTAGCGAATGTAGCCATGTTCCAGATTGAGAATGGAATTGCGTTGGCCGATGGTATCGTTGAAGCGCGCCTCGAGACTGAAGGCCAAACCGATCTGGAAAACGCGATCGATGCCTCCGCCCAGCGCGCTGCCGTACTCGGTATGAACATATTGTGCGAGCACATCGACGCCCTGACCCGCACGCCATGTCAAACCTGGCGCCAGACTCCACTGACCACTGTTGTGGACGTCGTCGAACTCCTTGGAAGCCACCGTGAGCATCGCCTGCCAACGCGTCAGCAAGGCCGGGCGCGCGGTGTAGTGCAACGAGGCCACCACGGCACTGGATGCGCGGCGCGCTCGTTCGTAGTGATTCTCAAGCACCTTGGCTGCGGCATCCACGCCTTGGTTGCGGATCAATTGAGCGTCCAACGACCAGTTTCCGCTGTGGTCGTCGTTGAGATTCCAGGCGGCGCCGGTAATCCAGCTATTCATCCAGTATTTTTGGCCGTTCACGCGCGTCTGCTGCCGGTCGAGAATGATCCCGGCGCGCCGCACGCGTGTCATATAACGCAGCGTGTCGGGCGGTGCATAGATGTAACTGGCGCCCATGCTGTCGATACCGTCGATACCCATGCCGGCATCGTCGGAGCGCGCGTTCATCGACACACCGAACGCGTGATTCGGCTGCGGAAACCAGTCGATGCTGGCGACGTCACCATGCGTCTGGGCAAAGTTTTCCTGCGACGACGCATTGAGCACGTGCGTGGCATAAGCCAAGTCGTCTTCGCGCACGGTCGAAAACTCGATCAGCGTGTTGCGCAACGGCGCGTGTCCGAGCACGACATTTAAATTCTCGTCCCAGTAAAACACGTAGTGATTGGCAAAATGCACGGCATCGGCATCTTCACGAAAACTCAGCGTGGCACCCGCCACGCCGTTTTCATACAGACGCTTGTCCATGCGTAATGCAATCTCGCTGTCCTCGCTGTTGATGGTTCCGGAGCGCGCCGAATCCGAGTCCAGGTCGGTCGCGTCGAGCGTGCCGATCACACGCCCGCCGAGCGTAATGCGCGGCAATACTTCGCGATCCACTTCCAACGCCTGCGCCGCACTCGTACCCAGTAACGCGCTCACGATTAAAACATTGCGAATAATTGTCATGATGGCGCTCCTATTCGTCCACGGCCAATGTCGGTTTGTAGGTCGGCGTGAAGTCTTCGTACATCAACCCCGAATGCATGCCGCCCGGATAAATACCGTTGTTGCGCGCGTAGGTGGTGCGGTGATTGTGGAACGCCCAATAACCCGGATTGTCGCCGTAAATCATAATGTCGTAGGTGCCGCCGGGATGAACATGGATGGTGTTGAGCTTCCACGGCTGCGGCAATTGGTTGCCGTCTTGCGCGACCCACCAAAAGTCATGACCGTGCAGATGCATGTGATGCGACAGATCGCTCGCATTGATCAAGCGCACGCGAATCCACTCGCCCTGCTTGATGCCCATGTGTTTCAACGCGGGATAAGACTTACCGTTGATGCCGAAAAAATTGTAGCGAAACTCCGAGCCGCCGGAACGGCTCTGCAAATACGGCGGGATGTACTTACCGCCCGCATAGGCTTTTACAAACTCCGCATAGCTGCGGAAAAAACCGTGCGTGACCGGATCGAGCTTGCCCTGGCTCATCAGCGCGTTGACCTGCTTCATGCCTTCCAGCAACGCACCGATTTCCTCGCGCGCCAGATCGATATCCCAGGCTTCCAGCATCAGCGTGTAGTCGCGCGTGTACGGATATTTCTGTTTCAACACTTCATCCTTGGGATGCACGATGAACGCGCCATGCATGCCGTGCGAAGCGTGCAGCGGCGTGCCCCAATGACAGTGGTACCAGTGCGTACCGGCGGGCTTGGCCTGAAAGCGATACACGAAGGTCTGGCCGGGATGCACCGGGTCTTGTGTCATCATCGGCACGCCGTCCATGGTGTAGGGCACGAATAAGCCATGCCAGTGGATAGTGTGCATCTCCTCGGTGTTGTTGACGAAGTTGACCTTGACCCAATCGTCCTCGATCACATGAAACTCAGGACCTGGCACCTGACCATTGAAGGCGAACATGTGCGCCTTGATGCCGGGCAGAATTTCGTGCTGCACAATACTGACTTCGATATCGAATACCTTATAGTCGACTTCGTCGTCTTTGGGCGCACCGGGTGGCTCGGTGACGGTGCCCGCCATTTTATGACCGGGCATGAACATCATGGTGTCGTAGCCACTCCCGCCCATGTCGTGGCCCATCATCGAATGATCCATGCCGGGCATCGGCGTTTCGGCCGCACGTGCGGCCAGCGCGGCGCCGCCGGTTATGGCTACTGCGGCACGCAAAAAATTACGGCGCGCGGATGAATGTTCG
>JACQEQ010000195.1 GCA_016200445.1 Gammaproteobacteria bacterium
TCGATGCGCACGCCGCGACCGTCACCGGGTTTATAGTAATTTTCAGCTTTGCGGCGATTGCACGCTTGGTGTCGGCATATCACTTGAGTCACATGTACGAACCGCCGCGCACGGCGGAGCTGCCCTCCACGACCTTTAATTTAAAAGCCTGGACCCGGCGTATTCGTAATTCGCCGGCGGTGCGCTTCTCGATGTTTTATGCTTGTTTTCAAGCGTCCGTATCGATTTCAGCACCGTTCTTCACAGTCTACATGCTGCGCGAATTGAAATTCTCCTACCTGGAGTTCATGTGCGTCACGGCCACATCGGTGTTGCTGCACTTCACATCGTTGCCCACCTGGGGCCGCATCAGCGATGCGTGGGGCAATCGCGTGATCGTGGTATTTGCCGGGGTGATCATCACGACTTTTCCGCTGTTGTGGCTGGTCTCGACTAATATCTGGTTCATCATCGGCGTGCAAATGCTGTCGGGTCTGTGCTGGTCGGGCTTTGGTTTGGCGACGACCAATTTTTTATACGACACGGTGCCCGCCGCGAAACGTTCTCAGTACCTCGCGTTTCACAATGTGCTCGGCGCTATCGCCGTGTGCGTCGGCGCACTGATCGGCGGCACGCTGGCGACGACCTTGCCCAACGAGCTCACCATAGGCAGTTATCAGTTCAATTGGCTCACACCGCTGTATGGCTTGTTTCTAATTTCGTCGCTCGCACGCATGGCGATGGCGGCGCTGTGGCTGCCGGGTTTGCGCGAGGCGCGCGAAGCACGCACAGTTCCGGTCTCGGTACTGATTCGTAGCACGCTACGCCGCATGCAACGGGTGCCGCGCGTGCTGGTGATGTTGCGCGAAGTATGGATCCGGCGTGCAGTGCTGCGGTGGCAATAGGAATGAGCGCGTTGTTAGTATGTGCGCGTCGTGACAATTAGATATCCGCGAATCGGATAAAAAAATAGCATTATTTAATTTCGCTTCGAAGATCGCCCTTGCTATTGTTCTCGTACCCCTGAGTAACCCCTCGTTCACTGCCCCCACAGTGAACCCGCCGCGTCTCCCCCCAGACGCGGCGTTTTTTTTGCGTGCGAATTCAAGTGCGTACAATTTTTTTATAAGCGCGGCCGATTCGTAGAACTCGACTATTATGTAACCGTACTTAGTGTAATTAGCGGGCAACAGCTGCTTTTCGGATTTAAGTTACGCAGCCCGCTGCCGTTAAATTTCACGATCTGCTAGTGGTAAAAATACCTGTATGCCTGCGTTACAAGGAAAAAAATTCCGTTTGTTGCTCGTCGACGATGATGCGATGACGCGGCAATTTATGTCGGCGCGGTTAACGCGTCAGGGCTATGACATCGCAGTGGCTGAAGATGGCTATCGTGCATTAAGCCTGTTGGAGGGCGAGCCGTTCGATCTATTGTTGCTCGATATCATGATGCCCGGCATGTCGGGAATTGATGTCTTGACGCAGGTGCGGCGCAAATTTTCCATGCTGAGTTTGCCCGTCATCATGGTGACCGCCAACGATCTAGAAGAAAGCATGGTCGAAGCGCTGGAGAAAGGCGCCAATGACTACCTGCTAAAGCCGATCAGCATGCCTGTGACGCTGGCGCGGATTAAAACGCAGTTGTCGTTGCGTTATCTTTCCGCGCTCAAAGACGAGTTTGTACGTTTTGCCAGTCACGATTTAAAGAAGCCGCTGATGTTGTTGCGCGACATCGCTCGACGAAAGCGCCGCGCTCATCGACGGTAACTACGCGCGCCGCAGCGCCGTGAATATAAATGAAATGGTGATGCACGCCGTACAGGCAAATGAGCGTTACGCGCAACGCAAAGGCGTACAACTAAGCGCAGTGTTAGCCGACAAATCGTTATTAGTACATGGCGATGGATTTCAGCTTTCCCAAGTGATCGACAATCTGCTCGGTAACGCCATCAAGTTCAGTCCGCAAAACAGTGCCACGATTGTGCGCACCCAGTTCACCGAAGGCTATGTGCAGGTCGATGTGTGCGATACCGGGCCAGGGATCAACAATGAAGACATGGGCAAATTATTTATTCACGGCGCGCATCTGGGCAACTTACCTACCGGGCACGAAACCAGCTCCGGCGTCGGTTTGGCATTGTGTAAACAACTCGTGGAACTGCACGGCGGGGAGATCGGTGCGCACAACAATAGCGATCGCGGCACCACGTTTTGGATTCGCTTGCCGCGCCATTCCCACGCGCGCTGATAGATCTTACAGCTTCCGTTTACGATGAATTCTGCTGTGCGTGCAGCAACATTTCTTTTGCATGCGCCAGCGTTTGCGGTGTGACTTTCATGCCGCCGAGCATGCGCGCGACTTCATCGATGCGAGCTTCGGAATCCAGCACGGCAATATCGGTGCGCGTCTGGCCTTTGCGTGCTTGCTTTTGCACGGTCCAGTGATGCTGGCCCTGCGCGGCAACTTGCGGCAGGTGGGTGACGCACAGAATCTGCCGATGCTGCGCCAGCGCGCTTAAACGGCGGCCGACGATTTCGGCAACGCCGCCGCCGACGCCGGCATCGACTTCATCGAAAACCAGCGTGGGGATGCCAGTGATCTGTGCCGTCGCCACTTCAATCGACAAGCTGATGCGCGATAACTCGCCGCCCGAGGCAACCTTGTTCAGCGCGCGTGCCGGTTGGCCCGGATTCGTGCTTACCAAGAATTCGATGCGATCCATGCCGTGCGCGCCGAACTGTGCTTCTTCCAGCGCGGTTACGGCAATTTCAAACACACCGCCGCGCATGCCGAGATCCTGCATTTGCTGAGTCACTGCCTGCGCCAATTTATGCGCGGCTTTTTTGCGGCTATGACTGAGGCCGGTTGCGGCGCTGCGGTAGTCCTGCGCAATGCTGTCGAGCGCACGTTTGAGTTCGTCAAGACGTGCGTCGGCGTGTTCCAGTGTTTGCAGTTCGTCCGTCAGGCGCGCAGTGAATGCAGGTAATTCGGCGGTAGTAATACGATGTTTGCGTGCCGCATCGTGAATGGCCGCCATGCGTTCTTCGACGCTCTGCAAGCGTTGCGGATCGAGATCGACGCGGTCGCGGTAGCTGCGCAGCGCGTGTGCGGCTTCGTGCAGCTGGATGCTGGCGTTGCTCAGCAACTCGGCGGCCGGTTTTAAATCCGCGTCGTAGTGCGCGAGTTGCTCGATCTCGACAATTAACTTGTCGATACTGGTGCACAGCGACGTTTCTTCGTTTTCGTACAGCATCTGCACTGCGTGCTCGCTGCCTTGCAGCAAACGGCTGGCATTGGCGAGCCGCGCGTGCTCCTGATCCAACTCGTCGAGTTCGCCGGCGCGCAGATCCAGCGTCTGCAATTCCAGTACTTGGTAGCGCAATAACTCCAGCCGCGCATCGCGTTCACTGAGCGCGGTGTGCAGCGTTTGGTATTCGGTTTCGAGTTGCCGCCAGCGTGCGTGGGTACTTGCAACTTTGCTGAGTAACGCAGAATGTCCAGCGTATTCATCGACGGTGTCGCGTTGCACCACGCTCTTGAGTAACGACTGGTGGACGTTCTGGCCGTGAATGTCGACCAGCAGTTCACCGAGTTCGCGTAGCGATTGTACCGGCACGGTATTACCGTTGATGTAAGCGCGCGAGCGGCCGTCTTGGCTGAGCGTGCGACGCAATACGCAGTCGCTCTCGGATTCGAGTTCACGCTCGTGGAGCCAGGTTTTTGCAGCAGGCAATTTTTCAATCAAGAAGCGCGTGGTGATATCCGCGCGTTCGCAGCCTTGGCGAATCGCGCCGCTGTCGGCACGGTCGCCCAGCACAAAACCCAGTGCATCGAGCAACACGGATTTTCCCGCGCCGGTTTCGCCGGTGAGTACCGTAAGGCCGGGATCCACATCGAGTTCGAGCGACTCGACAATGATGAAGTCTTTAATCGTGAGGTGTTCGAGCATGGCCGGTATTGTACCCGGCAGGCTTGCGGCTAGTGTAGTGCTAGAGTCTTCCACTGCAAGATGAGCCTGAACAGGGTCCGTGTTTCCAACACGAGATGAGCCTGAAGTAAGGATGTCTTGTTGTTCATGATGGGAGGATGAACGCCATCATGAATGACTCTGCATTGAACACGATTGAACA
>JACQEQ010000255.1 GCA_016200445.1 Gammaproteobacteria bacterium
AGGGGTGCTCCGACGATATTCCAATTTACCGTTATACGCCGCAGCAGTGGAATAATGTAATCATCACCATTGAAGCTCGACCTGGGCCCACTGCAGGATCGGTGTGCGAATTCCTGATTATGGCGTCATTTGCCAACAACACCCCCGCGCACAGCATTCGCGTGTCGATCCGCATGAACGATCAGGGGCCGTGGAAACAAGCGATTCAAGACGGCATGGTCGGTGTGTATCGACGTTCGGATCGCGTTAATAATCTGGACACCGACGTGCTAGAAGTTCAATTGAAGCGCAACGACGAGGAGGGTGTGCTGCGGTTTGCATTGAAAGACCGGCAGCTTTAGAAACTGCGCTATCAGTATGCAATGCGAGCGTTAACGTAACGCTTGGAATTGAAAATGGAATCACACCCCATCAAAACACGCCCCGCGTTTGGCGATGTACTGTGAGTGTAGCATTTGCACCGTCAGTACCAACATCATGATCCACTCCAGCTTCATTAGCGCGTAATACGAATTCATGTCGGTAGGCGCCTGCGCCTGCTCGATACGTGTGCGCAGTATCTGCACGTGCTCGGGGTCGAACACGCCCGCGTCGCGCAACGCAGGTTTTGACAAATACGGTTCCAGCAGTGCGTGCTGCGCGGGTGTGAAAAACCATTCGCGAATCGGCGTGTAAAATGCTTTTTTCTTGAACTGCCATGGGTGTGCCGGCAAGTGTGGCAGCGCGACTTTCTTCAGCAAATATTTTTCATCCATGCCGCGCAGTTTGAGGTCGGGCGGAATGCGTGCGGTCAGTTCCACCAGCGGATGATCCAAAAACGGCACGCGCGCTTCCACGCCGTGCGCCATGCTCATGCGGTCGCTACGCCACAGAATCCAGCCTGGCAGACGCGTCTTGGTTTCGATGTACAAGGACTGGTTTACGCGATGGCGGCCTTCAACTTGCGGCTTCATCGCCGCCGCCAGTTCGTCCATCGGATCTGTGGAAGTCGCGGCCTGCTCGAAATCCGGGTTAAACAAACCAGGCAATTGATCCGCCGTGATTTTCCAGAAGTCATGCCACGCGGGATAGCAGCCGTAGCGGTCGATCACTTGCTGCTGGTGTTGCGGTGCATGTTGCGCGTACAGCATTTGCACAAACGGCTCGGAAAAATTTTGCGTGTATTGCGTGAAATACAGCAGCTCGCGCAGCTGCGGATCGCGAATGTCGTTGCCCCACAAGCGCATGTAATCCTGCCGGTAGCAATCGTAACCGCCCAGGATTTCATCCGCTCCGTCGCCGGTGTAAACCACCTTGTAGTGGTTGTCGCGTACCAGGCGTGACAATAAAAAATACGGCACATCCAAGGCCATGCGCTGCGGTTGCTCCAGATGATAAACCGCCGCCTCCATCTCGCGCACATAGCCTTCGGCTTGATTGTCATCCATCGTGACTTCGGTGTAGCCGACCTTCAAATGCTGGGCGATAGTGCGGTAGATCGGCGACTCGTCCAACGCATTGTTGGCAAAATGTACCGAGAAAGTTTGCACCGGCTTGCCGTACGATTCACCCAGCAGCCAGGTGAGTGCCGACGAGTCGATGCCGCCCGACAGATAGGCGCCGATCGGCACTTCGCCGATGGTGTGACTGGCCGCAGCATCTTCGAGTGCGCCACGAAATTCGCGCGTCCAAAATTGTTCGTCGTGCGACTCGTATTCATGCTCGCGCGGAAAATTCAAATCCCAATACTGTTCGACTTTGGGCGGCTGACCAGGAATTGCCATGATCTGGCACCCCGGCGGTAATTCCAGCACGCCGTCAAACGGCGTGTGCGGACTGATCGCGAATTGATAGGTGAAATAACTGCGAATCGCGGCTGGATTAAAGCGCGGCTCAACCAGTCCAGATGCAAACAATGCCTTGATTTCTGATGCAGCCACCAACTGCTCACCGCTCCAGTGATAAAACAACGGCTTGATGCCTAACCGATCGCGCGCGATAAACAAGGTGTGATCCAAAGCATCGTGGATTGCAAAGCTGAACATACCGCGCAACTGTTGCAAACAAGCGGCACCTTCGCGCCGATACAAATGCAAAATCACCTCGGTGTCGGAGACACCGGCAAATTGCACACCGTCGGCCTCCAGCGCGCGGCGTAATTCGCGGTAGTTATAAATTTCCCCGTTGAACACAATCGCGTGCCGCTGATCCGCACTCACCATAGGCTGCGCACCGCCGGCCACATCGACAATCGACAGCCGCGTATGCCCCAACGCCGCTTCACCGCGCAGCACCACCGCCTGCGCATCCGGCCCGCGATGGTTCAGCGCGCGCGTCATGCGCTCGATGCGTTGCCGTTCGGGTGCTGCGCCGGAGCGATGAAAAATCAGAGCGATGCCGCACATGGATTAGAGCCGCCGTTGTATGTCGTGGCGGTAGTGTAGCGTGGGTGAGGGTGGACACAACGCGCCATAAGCATAAGCAGCTAAGCCTGCAAGGCCCGCACCCGGCCACAACCAGCCGTTCAATAATGTCGAGCATTGGGTTCTGGAATGTCCGGTTCCGTGACAGAGCGGTCATTCATGAACATTTTTCTAGTGTCCGTTAACGAGCTTATTGGGGATGCGGTTCAAAAATTAATCTGTCCCCTTTTTACGGTTGCACTGCCCGACGCGGACGATCTGCCCGCGCTCGCCGCGTACTGGAAGGCGCATTACAACACGGCGCAAGGGAAGGGACAGGTGCAGAACTTTATGCTGGCGTATCCGGGCTAATATTTATTTTGGCGTTGACGAAGAAACGCAGGATCATTTGATGTGATGTTTTTAATGAGCCAAAACCTCGCCCTTGTCTCCGATTCCTTCATATTGTGCGTCCAGCACAGACCAGCGGCGCGACTTGGAACGCGCCCACCGCTTGAGGTTGCGCGAATAGCGGATCACTCGAAACGGTAATGTGGCCAGAGAAACGACAAAATTTTTGTTCAGCACGTAGTCAATCCAGTGTCTATGGACCATGTGTCTGGCGTGCAGTACCGCGCGGCATCCAGCCGATGGCAGCATTGCAATCGCACGCTCATAGTTTCGTTCAAACCTGTCCGCGCCGTCTGGTTCAGCTGCGCACCGCTCGGCAACCAGCGCGCCGATCGCGCCGCTCATTGAAAGACTATGGGTGTGCCGGATCATTCCATTGATAATGTTCCGCGTAATGCCGTAGGCGCGCGAGCTGAATGGCAGATCGCCACGCAGGGCACTCTGGAACAGGTGATCACGCTCCACGAATATTTTGTGGCGTACAAGGTTAAGACGATAGGCGGGGAATTCGAAAAAGAACAACCACCACAACCCGGCGATGAGTGAAAAGTTTAAAAGCGCGGTAAGAAGCTCATTCATGTTGATCCTCCGGCCTGGTATCTCCGCGCGGGGTGAGCCCGCTGGATGATCGTTTTGGATCGTGCTCTCGCTCATATTGCGCCTGATACGGACTCAGGCGTTCAATCGTATCCTTATTTAATTTCCGTTCCTGCCTTCCATAGTAGATCCCGCCAACACCAAACACCAAACCAAGCAGCGCAGCCAGGTGATCGTTTATCGCCCAATCAATGGCGCTATTGACCGTGAATTCATGAATTGATGTTGTATCGGCATAGGCTATAAAAACTGGTGCAAATTGTGCCGCAATAAACATCATTGCTCCATACTTGAACGCAGAATGCCCAATCCGCCCGGCGGCCTCGAATGCATGGATGATCAACATCCGACGTGTGATTTCCTGTTCACGCTTATTGGACATTGCCTATGCTCATTCCTTTCATGTCATGGAGCCGTGAAACTGTACCGCTCCACGCGATCGGCGGTATCGAACAACACCACCAGATTCTGCAATTGCGCACCGAGCCCGATTGATTTCACTAAGGAACGCACGATCTCGGATATTATTTCTGCCCAAGGATTGCTTGCTTTAGTCTCGCTCACGAGAAGTACTATAGTGCGTTCCCACCGGAACGCAATTACCCATGCACAGGTCGGGGCATCCCCGAAAAAAAGGGGACGCTTTCCTTTACAGTCTACGATCATCTGATTTTTGGACAACGAGAAGCAGACATTCCTCGGAAGCGCTTGTCAGTCCGCTAACAACACGAACCAGACATTAATTTTCTTGCGTGCTTAACGGCAGCAGTGGGTCGGTAGCGGCCACTGAGATGCTCCAGCAAGTGTTGCTGCACATCGACATGTCGGGCGGTGAATTTCGCATTAAACAAGTGCTGGACATCCTTGTCGGTAACGCGCTCAAATTCAAGCGCCGTGCACGCAGCGACGGTGGCGGGTACTTGTATGCAACACGCCGAACTTTAGCAATAGAGAGTGCGGGAGTGGTTGTGCGTAGAGTTGAAATTCCAGACCGGCGGCACGACGTTTTGGTTACGCCTGCCGCTGAAGATGTAACCTCTGTCGCATCGGCGACGAACCCGCTCGCCGATGCCATCACCACGTTAACGACCCGCTGGCGAGCCGGGGAGCTGCGTGACGCGGCTTTCGCCGCCTGTTATTTTCTGCACTGGCAAATTCATTTACACGGTCGGCGCTTCGCCGCGCGCCGTTTCAAGCACGATGCACGTCCCGATCCTGCGCAGTGGCTGAACGAGCTTACGCAAGTGCATGGCGCCGTGCGTGATGATGTGTTGATTAGCTACTTCGAGCGTTATCAATTTCTCGGCGTCATTCCTAATGTCAACATCGCGCTCGCTGCGTGGTTGCGCGGACTATGGCCATTGGTGTTGTGTGAGCACGTGCCGTTGCCCGCCGAGGTGCTGGACTTGCAAGCGCGCGGGCTGCGCCCGGTGACGCTGATCTGCGATGCGATGCGCGCACGACAGCCAGTCTTGCGCAAACCCGATGCGTTCGCATTTATGACCCACGACCTGGAGCATGCCTACAAATTTTTCCATGACTCACGCTTGCATGTCTTGCAGCGTAGTTTGTTTGCTGTGCTGCAGGTGGCGCAGCAGCGTGGTGTGTTTGCACCATACGATCATGATGCAGAATTTCGCACGCGATTCGATTATTTGATCAGCGACATGAACACGCATCCGGTGCACAGTTTGCAGTATCTGCGCGCGATCTTGGTTGAGTTTCATTTGCGTATTGAGCACGGCGGCGTGAATGAAGTGTTGTCACTCGCGGCGCAGAGCGATGTGGCGAATACGTTGCGTAAGCTTGCATTGGATACGTCGGCGCAGGAGGTGTTGGCAAGGTTAAGTGCCGGTGCGTTGTGTGCGGCCGACGCACAGGTGATTGAGCGGGCGTTGTTGGGAAGTGGTGATGCGATGGATGCTGAAACAAAACATTCCTTCCCCCTGCAAGGGGGAAGGTCAGGATGGGGGTGATGAAAAAAGAGGTGTGCTTGCACATCCCCATCCCAGTCTTCCCCCTTGCAGGGGGAAGGAGACCTGCTTGTCGCGGTTTGGAAATCGCGCAGAAATTCACTTCGGAACGAGGATCAACTTCATGATGCGTTGGTTATGGATAGCGGTAGCAGCAATGTATTCGGTATCTATACAGGCCGGATTGCCGGCGCCTAAAGTGGAAAAGATCACCGAACGCGTTTACGCGCTGCTCGGCCCGGTGGGGTTGCCGGACAAAAAGAACCAAGGCTATATGGTCAACAGCACGGTGATCATCGGTGAGCACGGGGTGATCCTCATCGATACCGGGTTCAATGATGAAATCGGCGCGCATATCAAACAGGTCATCACGACACTGACGCCCAAACCGGTCACGCATATTATCAACACCCATCATCACGGCGACCACTCGCTGGGCAACAGCGCGTTTCCAGGTGCGCAGGTGCTCAGCACGCAAAAATGTAAAGAACTGCTCGAATCTGACGGGTACATGTGGATCGATATCATTCAGAATGTGCTGGAACGAAAATTCCCCAACACGAAGCTGGTTCCGGCGAGTGATACGTTTGCCGCTGGCAGCACGACAGATCGCGTGATCGACGGCGTGAAACTGCGTTTTATCGTGCCGCTGGGTTCGCATACGCCGGGCGACATGATGATCGTGCTGCTCGACGAAAAAACTCTGATTGCGGGCGACATCGTGGTGCAGAACATGGCGCCGAGTTTCCGCGACGCGCATGTCAAGCACTGGATCGCGACGCTCGATCAGATCGCGGCGCTGGACGTCAAGACCATTATCCCTGGGCACGGCCCGGTGATGCTGCCGAAGCAAGTGCCCGAAATGCGCAAACGCATGTCTGATCTCTACGCCGCAGTGGAGGCGGGCTACAAGAAGGGGCTCACCGACTCCGAGATTCGCAAAACACTCGACTTGAGCGAGTGGCGCGACATGGTGAGTTTTGAACAACTGATGGGCATCAATATTAACCGCACCTTTCTGGAAATCGAACAGGATAATTTTTGATGGACTGCCGTCCGGGCTGCGGCGCTTGCTGCATTGCCCCCTCGATTTCGTCGTTCATACCTGGGATGCCGCAAGGCAAGCCAGCCGGTGTGCGTTGCGTTCAGCTCAGTACCGATTTTATGTGTCAGTTGTTTGGTTTGGCGGAACGCCCGGCAGTATGCCGAGGATTTCGCTCCGCGCTCGATACCTGCGGTACTACCCGTGCGGAAGGTGTGGCGATACTCACGCGATTGGAGGCTCTGACACGCTAAATCTACCGGATGTGTGGTGTAAAGCCTTCGATATGAGTTGAACGGGTCAGCCCTGAGTGACGGATAATTCCATCAAGCTCGACATTTCTAAGTAATTTCACACTTGCCCTGTGTGCGTTGCCGAACAGCGGCGGAGCCTATTCTTTCCATATTCTTGGAATACGGATTCACGGTAGCAGTGGATCGCGATTTTCCGGCTCATGGGGAGTAAAAAATGAAACCATTTAAATTTTCTTACTTGGGTGGTGCGTTGCTGCTCGGGTTCGTGGCAACAAACGCGGAAGCACTCGTGATTTACAACTGGTACGACGTCGCGTCCAATTCCAATGTCGGACCCATTAATGCGTCCATGGCGTTCGACGAAAGCGTCTGGGCATTCGGCGGAGAATTTAACTATCACTCTGCGTATTCGAGTGATCCTGTGCCATATTTTGGTGTCGCGGCCATCGACTTCGCAACTGCCTCTGATGTGCGCGCCAAACGACTTTTAAGCCAGGGCTTTACCGACCCAATACAGTTGCGCACGTCGCAGTGCGGGCAATCTGCACTTTATGGGTTTGATCCTGGCGTGTACTGCGCGGCGCGCGGCCTGGATGTCGATGACCTGGTGGTTTCCGCAGGTAACTGGACGTTCGATTTGAAGTTCGGCGAATTCTTAACGGGGTCAATGTATCTAAATGATCGCGCCACCGACGTCAGAATGAAAAGTCAAGACCAGTTGTTTACGATTGCGGCGCTGGACAGTGATTCTCCCGGCGCGTGTTTTAAACCCACCCTTTGCGATGGCGGTACCGGTTACTGGAAGTTGTTGAAAGTGGATGAGCCGAATACGGTGCTGTTGTTGTCGCTCGGTCTCATTTCACTCGCGGCCATACAACGTCGGCGCTTAATCAAACCTAAACGGTCGACACTCCCGTCAGCGAGCTGATATTCGTATTGTGCTTCTCGCATTTTCGTGGCTGTTGCTGAAACCCACAGCCTACAAAGACTAAGGGCTCGACCTTGCGGCCGAGCCCTTATCTAATGACTACTCCGCGAGACTTACTTACTGCGGCGACGCAAGCTACTTGCGAACCCCATGCCGATTAAGCCGATACCAAATAATGCGATTGCGGTAGGCTCAGGGACTTTAGTGGTCGTCGTAGCAGCATCATGGGAAAACGGCGCGAAGTTGTTGATGTCAATATCGCCGCTACGCATGAGCTCGTTATACAAGTCGAAATGCAAATCAAACCCGTCGAGCAGCGCGCTCTTATCAAAATCAAACTCAGCGTAGTACATCCCAGTGCCGGTCGTGTCAGGGCCAAGGCCTGCGTTGTCCTGCACATTCACAGTTGATGCAGTATTCGAGAGCGCGAAGTAAAACGGGATCTCATAGAAATAAGTGTCGTAAATGCCGTGCGGGGCTAAGTCGCCCGGATCTGATGTTCCAAGTGCGCCTTCCAGTGGCGGGCGACCGTAGGTCATATTGCTCGTGGCATTTACGAGCGTTGAGCCGCTACCTGTGTTGTATGAAAACGAACCGTAGTTACCACTGGTTGAGGTTTGCGGTGCGAGTGCTACCGACACAAAATATTGAGTGCCGAGTAGCGATGCAGTGCACGCTGCGTCACAGCTATGGGAAGGTGTGATGTAGGCGTAGAGCGAAAATGCATCGGCCGACGTTATTGTGGTTTCTGTTGAGGAATCATAAGTCACCCCGGCGATATCCAATTGCAAGAGTGGGATTGCGTGTGTTGGTAGTGATGTGGCTGAAAGTCCAATTCCGGCTACGAGCGCGAGGACAGATTTATTCAACATTGCGACAACCTCGTAAGTTAAAGTGAGCACTGGCACCATTCCGGTCCATGTCTTATGCCAGAATGGTGGTTGTTTTTATATAACAGTGACTTAACGTATCGAGTAGCCTCTGTAACGCAGCTAATTGTCAAGTTCATCGACACTTACATGACCAGTAGCCAAATGGCGTGTAAGGCGATTCAAGTCAGTGTTTGCTAAGCGTTTTCAGCGCAATTCGGCAATGAGGCTGCGTATCGCAGCTTCGTTGGATTCGATGTGCGCGGTGAGTTGAAATTGTATGCGTGCGCGCTGCAGGTTTTGCCCGGGCGTTTGCGTTTTGAAATACACGTCGCCTGCCAAATGGTCGGTCAGAAAGCGTAACCCCAGTTCGAAGGGGAGCAAACGGATCGCATCGTACATAAAGTCAAAATCAGGGCCGGTCAAAAATCCGCGTGCGGCGTCGACATAGCCGTGCAGAATTGCGCTGCATAATTCCAGATCGAATCGAGTTGCCGCCGGGTCGTGCGCGGACTCGCCGCTGCGGTTGCAGCACGAGCGCAGGCAGTCGCCCAGGTCGTAATGAATCAACCCGGGTTGCACGGTGTCGAGATCGATGAGGCTCACGACGCGGTCGCTATGTGCATCGAACAAAAAATTGTCAAGCTTAGGGTCGCCGTGAGTGGCGCGCAGCGGCAGTGCGCCCGAGTGTTTGCCGTGTTCGAGCACAGCTGCAAGTCCGCGATGTGTTGCGACGAACTCGCAGGCAGTGGCTGCATCGGCATCTACTGCCGCACGCGTGCTTATCGCGTCGAAGTGCGCGAGATAATTCGGCGCAATGTGAAAGCCTGGCAAGGTGGTATGCAGCTGCTGTACCGGCAACGCGTTGAGTAGCGTATGAAAGCCGCCGAGCGCACGGCCGACGTTGCGCGCCTGGGTTGGGTTGGCGAGGCGGTCGAGCGCGCGCGTGTTAGTGATGAATTGAAGTGCGCGCCAATAATCGCCGTCGGCATCGCGTACGAAATCTTGGTTGCTAAATGTTAGATATAAGCTTGGGATCTGCAGCGAGGCGCTAGATTGCGACACACTATGTTGCGCATGGTTCAACAGCACGCGCAGGTTTTGCATGATCTGTTGGGGCTGCGGAAATACCTTGGAATTGATGCGTTGCAGGATGGCGCGGCGCGGCGGTGTCGTGTCGAGCGTGGCCAGAAATGTGTCGTTAATCAGGCCACCGCCGTGGGTGCGTACCTCGCGCAGCGGTGCGCCGAAATCAAACTGCCGCGCGATTTCCCAGACCGGCGCGGCCGTGCTCACTCCGCCAGTTCCGCCGAAAATATTTTCACCCGTACCCGGCTGAGCTCGAGATCGGTGGGGAGCGGGCCCACGCGTGTGGATTCCGTGATCGAGGCGCGCGGGTCGAGCGTGGCGCTCAGCAACAGTGAATCCTGTGCGGCGATCTGACCGGCAGCGTCAAACAAGGCCACTGCAACTTTCAGATTCTTGATTTTAACCGGCGAACGATTTTGCACGCTCACGGTGATGAATCCGCGCGCATCGCGTGCCGCATCCACGCCGATATATTTTTCTGGATGTTCGCTCAGATCCAGGCGTGCAAGTTGAAGCGTGGCGCGCTTACCGGTGTCGGACTCGGATTGCGCAGCGAGCGCGAAATTTTGTTTGGCAGATTCTTTGTCGTTACGTTTGAGCGCGTCGTCGCCCAAAGCCAAATGCGCCACAGCAGTGGGTAATAGCGCCACGCTTTTTTCGAGGTCGGCACGAGCACCGGCGTCGCGCAGTTGTTGTTTGATCAAACCGCGCTGCAAATAAAACTGGAAATAGTCGCGGTTACGGCCAATTGCGAGATCAAAATCCGTCAGTGCGTCGAGCAGCCGTTTTTGTTTGATCTTGGCGTCGCCACGCAAACCGTAGAACAATGCTTCGCGAGGCTCGATTTTTAGTGCGGCTTCGGCTGCGGCCAATGCCGCATCGGGATTGTTCGCAGCCAATGCCTTGCGCCCCTCATCGAATTTATTGTAAGCCTCACGGGATTTTTTCAGCACAGCAATGCGCGCTTGATAAGACTCGGCACCCAAAGTGCCGGATGACGCGAACTTTGCCGCCGTGGCCTTGTTGGCTTCAACGCGTTCCGGCGAGGGCGGGTGCGAGGCAAACATCCCTTCCAGCCAATTAGATTTTTCGCCTTTGAACAAACGCACAAAGGTCTCTTGCAGTGAGATGGCCGCACGCGGGTCGTAGCCGACGCGTGCCATGTAAGTAATGCCATAGCGATCCGATTCCAGCTCGGCATCACGGCTATATTTTTTGCCGATGAGTTGTGCACCCAATGCGCCGGCGCCAACCAGCAACGCACCGCCTTCTTTGTCGCCAGCCGCAACGCCTAAGCCCAAAACCCCGGCTTGTAGCAACATGCCGCGTTCCATCGCCTTGGCGCCGTGGCGTGCAGCAGCATGCACGATTTCGTGGCCGAGCACGGCGGCCAGTTCCGCTTCGTTGTTCAGCTCAAGCAGCAAGCCGCGATTCACGGCGATTTTCCCGCCGGGCAGTGCCCACGCATTCGGCACCGAGTTGTTGAGTACCTTGAATTCATAGGGCAGCTCAGGCCGGTCGCTGACCTTGACTAATTTTTTTCCGACGCCGTCGATGTAATCGTTCAGCTCGGCGTCGACCAGCCAATCGCCGCCTTGCGATTGTCGCGAAGCGAGGTAATTTTGCGCGCCGATTTGTATTTCCTGCTGCTCCGACACTAATTGCAATTCGGTTTTTCCGGTGACGGGATTGCGCGCGCAAGCCACGACAATACCAAGTAGAAGTGCCACGGTGAACGCTGAAGCGTACCGACGATCAAGGCGAACGAAAGACATAGTTAGGTACACACATTGAAATCAAGGTGCCCAGTATATCGCACTGAACGTAGATTTTTCCCCTGAGGCTACGGCACTTTTGCGGGCGCTACGGTTTTAGCCTTGGTGGTTTTATCGGTGAGTTCACGGTAGGAAAGTAATACTTTTTGATAACGTTCGTTGGCCGGCGCCACGCGCATCACGCGTGCAAGAAAGGCTTCGGTTTGTTGCGCCGCCTTATTATTGACGCCATTTTTTTGCATCTGAGCGATTAACGACAGCGCCGCGTTGAGATTGATGGTGATGTTTTCCGGCATGGCACGCGCTGCTTGCAGAAACAGATCGATGGACTCCTCCAGCTTGCCCTGTTTCACCAGCTCCACACCTTTGTTATTAGTGCCCACGACTTCCTGGCGCGTAGTTTCGACCAAATCGGCGAGTCCAGCTTGTCCGCTGGCCACGCACATTGCAGTCACTTTTTCGAGCATTTTGGTGTCTTCGTGATTATTGCGAATCACGTGTTTAAGCAAATCGTTTCCTTGTTGACTTTTACCCAGGGCCAGACACGCTTCTGCCAATTCCAATGCAGTGGAGGTAGGCAAATTACTAGGATTCTGCGCGAATAACGACATCACTTGATCCAGCGCCTTTTCGCTTTCCGCCGTTTTGCCGGTTTCTTTATAGACCAGCGATTGGATAACCGCCGACTGCAATAACACGGCGCCGCCGGTTTTCTGAAATTCATTGGTCATCGCCACGATGACTTTTTCGGCTTCGCCCGGCACCGCTTTTTTCAGATAGACCTTGGCCAAGCCGCCGAAATCCGACGGGCTGCGATGCACCGAATTTTTCCCCTCGCGCACCACATGCTTGAACGACTGTTCGGCAGTGACCAAGTCGCTGTTTTCAAGCGCTACTTCGGCCAAGGCCTTTTGCCGCAAAATTGCTTTGGGAGAAATTTTAATCGCATCCGCTAACGCTTCTTGGGTGCTTTTATTGTCGCCGAGCGCTTTATGCACTTTGGCGAGCCAATCGTAGGCGAGCACATATTTGTTGTTGATGTTGATGAGGTCTTCAAACGTGGTACGTGCTTGTGCATAGAGTTTGAGATGGAAGTAGGTCTGCCCTAAGCCAAACCGCGCCCAGGAAAAATCGCGTATTTCCAAGGTTTTTTCATACAAACGTTTTGCGCCGTCGAAATCGCCGATACGCTGCAGCAATTCACCTTTAAGCTTAGTGAGCTCGAGCGTATTTTTGGAGCCGGCCGCGATTTGCGCATTGCACAGTTCGATGGCTGCATGGAATCTTTTTTCGTCGAGTGCACGGGCAATTTCATGCAAGCCTTGTTTGCGTTCCTGCAATTTGGCCAAGCGCGCTTGCAACACTGTTTTAGTGAACGGCTTGATAAGGTAATCGTCGGGTTGGTATTCAAATGCGCCCATCACCATGTTCGAGGTGTTTTCCGCCGTGACCAAAATAAAGATCGAGGAGTACGGTAACAAGTTTCTTTCTTTGGCTTCCTCCAGCACTTGTTGTCCATCTTTACCGTCGCCCAGGCTGTAATCGCACAGCACGATTTGCATGGTTTGCTTGGTCATTGCTTCTACAGCTTCATCGCCGCTGCGCACTTCGGTGAGCTTGTTGGCACCAAACGGCAGCAGCATCGAGCGCATCATGGAACGCATTTCGGGAAAGTCGTCCACGACCAGAATAGTGATGTCTTTAAGGGTCCACAGGGCCATAAATGGTGAGTATCTCGATGTGCCGCAACATGCGTATCGGCAGTATCGCCCGCGTCTTTACAGAAATAGGCGTGCGCGCCGTTAACCTGGGCGGTGTACTTTTGCGAACTCGAGGAACAAGTATGGTGGCTGACAACGAATTAAATTTCTCCATGATCCTGGCGAGTTCGGTACACGACATGAAGAACTCGCTGAGCATGTTGCTGGGGACGCTCGAACAACTGGGCGGGGAATGCGGTAAAACCTGTCCAGCGGCCGGCAAAGTGAACCAATTGCGTTATCAAGGGCAACGCCTGAATGGCGACTTGGTGCAGTTGTTGTCTATTTACAAAATCGAGCATCAGCAATACACGCCAAACATCGAAGAGCACGATTTAAGCGATTTTTTGCAGGAATGCGTCAATACCCATGAGCCGATGTTGACGCCGCGCGGCATCGTCATCGAAGCGGTATGCAAACCTGGCTTGGTCGGTTATTTCGACCGTGAGATGGTTGCGGGCGTCATTAACAACGTGGTTAATAATGCCTACAAATACACCAAAGACCGGATTCGCTTGAGTGCGGCGACCAGCGACGGTTACGTCATGTTGTCGGTCG
>JACQEQ010000256.1 GCA_016200445.1 Gammaproteobacteria bacterium
ATGGCCGAGTGGATCGCGGCGGCCAAGGCCGAGCCGGAGGCGGTGCCCGAACTCGACTTCGAGTTCTGACCTCGCTCGATAGTGGCGGCCGTCCCGCCGACCCGGTGGCGGAGGGAGCGGGATTCGAACCCGCGATGGAGTTGCCCCCATACACGCTCTCCAGGCGTGCGCCTTCAACCGCTCGGCCACCTCTCCAAATTAATTAATTCAGTGAAAACCCTTATTTTTAGGATCTACCGCTTTCAAGGACCGGGAAGCTTAAACTAGAACATACGGTGGCGCAATTTGCAGTTCACGCATTGGTGTCAGCGGAGGAGTTGGCAATTTAAGTAACAATCCGCACGCTTACCTTTACTTGACGCCATGCTTCTAGATAGGATGTTTGCATGCTAGGAACGAACGATCCTTCATCGCGCTTGGTTGAGCATCTCAGCTCCACCAGTACGCCCTACATCGATCCACTGGCGCGGGTGCCGTGGGACCGTATGGAGCGGCGTGCATTTTGGTTGCCGGAAGCCGCAGTCTCGCTGTTTGGCTGGGCGGAGTTCATGTCCTTACCGGAAGACCAGCGCCGGATGTTGTCGCGTCATGAATTCATGCATCTGTTGGTGACGGTGCAGCGCTTTGAAACAGTATTTATCGAACGTGTCAGCCGAGTGATGCAACGTCCCGGTGAACCGCTCAGTCACGCCAATTACCGCTTGCACATGGCGCGTGAGCACACTGGCCATGGGCTCATGATGCTGGAGTTGCTGCGCCGCTCGGGTCTGCAACGCTCACGCGGTTATGTGGCTACCCATCTGTGCCGCTTTCTTGCGCGTCATAGTTCGCTTGATTCCGCTGCGTTTTTGACCGTGATGTATGCCGGCGAAGAAATCGTCAATCGCATGTTTCGCGGGTTGCGCAAAAATCACGCCGGGTTATGCCCGGTCATCGACGAAATGGTGCGTACGCATTTGGTCGATGCATCGCGCCATTTGTCGCACGCGCATGACAATCTTGAAAACGCCCTCAACGCCATGCCGCGCTGGCGTATGCGCTTGATGCGCTTCGTAGTGCGGCGCATCTTTCGCGAGCAAGTCAATTCGCTATTTTATCCGCCGCCCAGCGTCTATGAATCGGCGGGTTTATACCCGGGTGAATACTGGGCCAAGATCGCCCGCGAAAATCCCCACCGAACGCGTTTTGTGCAGCAGAACGTCGGCACGACCTTACGTCCCTTCAAAAAGCGCGGTTTGCACGTTAGTTGAATCTCTCCGGGTCGAATTCCCCGCCGCTTGCGGCGTTCGGAAATGACAGTGTCCGAAGGGCACTGTAAAACGAAGGTGAGCCGCGAAGCGTGTGGGAATAATTTTTCTTTTGTGCTTCAGCACGCCCCCTGCGTACCGATAGTTAATGCGTCCATTATTCCTCGGCTGCGCGCACAACTATGAAACTTCTGATCGGCTTTGCTCTGGTTTTTGCATCCATCATCATCGGCTATTTAGCATCGCACGGTCACTTGATGGCCATCGTGCAGCCCTATGAATTATTGATTATCGGCGGTTCGGCAGCGGGTGCATTTGTGGTGGCCAATCCCAGCGCGGTCATTAAACAAACACTGGCCGGGCTGCCTAAGTTTCTCAAGGGGCCAAAGTATGACAAGGCGGCCTATATGGATGTGCTGGCGCTGATGTACGATTTGTTTTCCAAGGCGCGCAAGGAAGGCATTATGGCTTTGGAAAAAGACATCGACGATGTCACCCAAAGCACGGTTTTTCAGGCATATCCGAAGCTGTTGCACGATCACCACGTGACTGACTTCATCGTCGACTATTTGCGCCTGATGGTCAGCGGCAGCATGAATCCAATCGAGCTCGAAGCGCTCATGGATGTGGAGCTGGAGACTCACCATCAAGAAGGCGAGCGAGTCGCCAGCGCGCTGACCAATATGTCGGATGGATTACCCGGTTTCGGAATCGTCGCAGCAGTGTTGGGCGTAGTGATTACCATGAGTTCGTTAGGCGGGCCAGTGACGGAAATCGGCGGCCACGTTGCGGCAGCATTGGTGGGTACGTTTTTGGGCATTCTGATGGCCTACGGGTTTGTCGGGCCGATGGGCACTTACTACAAACATATGGTTGACGAAGAAGCCAAGTTTTTTCAGTGCATCAAGGTGTGTTTTCTCGCGACGTTAAACGGTTACAGCCCGCAGATCGCCGTTGAATTTGGGCGCAAGGTGCTGTTCTCCGGCGAGCGTCCCGGATTCCTCGAATTGGAAGATCACGTGAAGAAGAAAAAAGGCCCGTAAGGTATTCGATTAACTAACAGGGTCTTCCAGTGGAACAACGACCGATTATCATCAAGCGTATAAAAAAAGCCGCGCATGCGCATCACGGCGGCTCGTGGAAAGTGGCTTACGCCGATTTCGTCACCGCGATGATGGCGTTTTTTCTGCTCATGTGGCTGATGGGGTTTACCACGGAGGGCGAACGTAAAGCGATTTCCGATTATTTTCAGAGTCCAAGCGCAATTCAAGGCAAAGGCGGTTCGAGCACGAGTCTGATCGACATGGGTAAGGGCATGGATGCGCCGCGTACCAGCCAGAAAAAACCCAATCAGGAAACCACCGTCGTCAGCACCGAAGATATTGCGCAAGAAAGTAGTGCTAAAGCGGCATCGGGTTCCGGTCAAGATGCAAAACTGATGGAAGCAGAAAAAGACAAGATGCGGCTCGAATCGTTGTTGGAAGAATTAAAAAAAGCGGTCGACGCAAGTCAAGCGCTCAAACCGTTCAAAGATCAGTTGCTGCTTGACATTACTCCGGAAGGTTTGCGCTTTCAGATCGTCGATAAGGAAAACCGCCCGATGTTCGACGTCGGCAGCGCCAACTTGCAGTCGTATACCCGGGGCATCCTGCGCGAGGTCAGCAAAATAATTGCCGTTGTGCCGAACCACATTATGATCGCTGGGCACACCGATGCACGTGCGTATGCCAGCGGCGCCGATTTTAGTAATTGGGAATTGTCGTCGGATCGAGCGAATGCGTGCCGTCGTGAATTGGTGCGCGGCGGAGTGGGTGAGGATAAAATCGCACGCGTGGTGGGTTTAGCCTCGACCGCGCTATTCAATAAAGCCGATCCGCTGAGCCCGATTAATCGCCGCATCAGCATCGTTGTGATGAATAAAGCCACCGAAGATGCAATGTTACGCACCGAAGAAAATGACAAACATGCCGCCAGCGATGCAGCGGGAACCACCGATCTCATTCAATCTGCGCCGGTGAATGAGTCGTCAATTATTTCTGCACCGGTACCCACGGTGTCAGTTGAAAAACAACCGCAACCGACGGCCTTACCCACGCCTATGCCCAGCCCTGTAAAAGCGGTAGAGCCAACCGCTGCGCCGGTCAAGAAAATTGCACCTGCGACAACACCGCAAGCAACAAAAATTACTGCTACACCGGCAAAACAAACTGCAAAAACCGCGACGACATCCGGGGCAAAGACGAGTACGGCTCCAGAACCAACGTCTGTTAGAACGGGTTCGAGCGTGCAGCTCCCCGGCCTGCCGATCAATAATCCAGCGACCAGCATTATTGCGCCAGCGATAGCGATACCGGCGAAGCCGACAGCTACGGAAACCAAAGCGAAACCGTAACTTGGGTTTAGGTTCTTGCTGGAACTCGCTACAATGCGAGGCTATGTCAGGAAACACGATTGGAAAACTTTTCACGGTGACCAGCTTCGGCGAGAGTCACGGGGCTGCGTTGGGCTGCATTATCGATGGCTGCCCGCCCGGTATGGAATTATCGGAGCTCGATTTACAGCACGACCTCGACCGGCGCAAACCCGGACAGTCGAAATTCACCACGCAACGACGTGAAGATGATCGCGTGCAAATCCTTTCCGGCGTATTCGAGGGTAAAACCACCGGTACGCCCATCGGCTTGTTGATTCACAACGAAGACCAGCGCTCCAAAGATTATTCGAAAATCATGGATCGTTTTCGTCCCGGCCATGCGGATTACACCTACCAGCAAAAATACGGAATGCGCGATTATCGCGGCGGCGGACGTTCTTCGGCGCGCGAGACCGCTGTCCGCGTGGCGGCCGGTGCAATTGCCAAGAAATATTTGTTCGAGCGCTACGGCGTAGTGATTCGCGGGTATCTAGCGCAAATCGGTCCGATCAAGGCCGAAGCATTCGATTGGGATGAGGTCGAAAACAATCCATTTTTTTGTCCGGATGCGTCGAAGGTGGCGGAGCTCGAACAATATATCAACGCGTTACGCAAATCTGGTGATTCCATCGGTGCGCGCATCAACGTCGTCGCGTATGGCGCACCACCGGGTTGGGGTGAGCCCGTATTTGATCGCCTCGATGCCGATATTGCCTACGCGATGATGGCAATCAATGCGGTGAAAGGTGTGGAAGTCGGGGCCGGTTTTGCCTGCATCGAACAAAAGGGCTCGCAGCACCGCGATGAAATGACGCCGCAAGGCTTTTTGAGCAACAATTCCGGCGGCGTGCTGGGCGGCATTTCATCAGGTCAAGACATTACTGTGAGTATCGCGCTCAAGCCGACTTCGAGCATTCTGATTCCGGGTAGAACCATCGATGTACACGGCGACCCGGTCGAAGTGGTGACGACCGGCAGGCACGATCCGTGTGTCGGAATACGCGCCACACCCATCGCCGAGGCGATGCTTGCGTTGGTGTTGATGGATCATGCGCTGCGCCATCGTGCTCAGAATATGGATGTGAAATCGGCCACGCCTGTGGTGCCGGCACGTGCAATCGATGTGCATGAGGCCATTGACGATCTGGGTCTGTACGATGATACGCATAATGCCGGCCTATACGAGCACATTGATGAAGATGAGGCTGTCGAGGAAGTCGAGGCAGTTGAAACTCTTGAAGATAGCGACGTTTTTGAATTGGCCGATGAGCACGAAAACTATGCGGAAGCGCCAATCGACAACGTGATGGAAGAAGCTCACATTGTCGATATGCACGACGAAATCAACGTTGCCGCTGAAGTTTCCGAAGCGCAGCCAGTTGATGTGCACGAAACAGCCAAACCCAAAAAGCCGCGTGGAAAAAAGAAAATTGACGATACGGACGCGTCTGACGTTTTGTATATTCCCGATTGATTACTAAGCACGCAACTCTTAACGTGCCTAATATTTTCATTTATTCTATCGCTCGCATTTAGCCATGCTTTCCATGACGGTGCCTTACTGGCGCCTCTCCGGTTTTTACCTGTTTTACTTCGCTGCACTCGGTGCCTTTCTGCCGTACTGGGGTTTGTATCTGCACTCGTTGAGTTTCTCGCCGCTCGAAATCGGCGAGTTGATGGCCACCATCGGCTTCACCAAAGTGATAGCGCCGAATGTCTGGGGTTACTTGGCCGACCATACCGGCAAGCGCATGACCGTAGTGCGCGTGGGTTGTGCATGTGCGGTATTGGCATTTACCGGTGTGTTCTTTGCGCACGGCTATTGGTGGTTGTTGCTGGTTATGATGGTGTACGGATTTTTCTGGAATGCGGCGCTGCCGCAGTTCGAAGCAACGACCTTGACACATTTGGGCGACGCGACGCATCGCTACAGCAGCATTCGGTTGTGGGGTTCGATCGGCTTCATCGCCTCGGTAGCGGCGCTCGGGCCGGTATTGCAAATCTACGGTGAAAGCGTACTGCCGATTATCGTGATCGTGCTGATCAGTGCAATTTTTATCGCAAGTTTGTGGGTGAAGGAAAACACGGCGGTTCCTGTCCATGTTGCGCACGAGCCATTGCGCAGCTTATTGCAGCGGCGCGAAGTGCTGGCGTTACTGGTGATTTGTTTTCTGATGCAAGCCAGTCACGGACCGTATTACATCTTTTACACACTTTACCTCGAAGCACATTCGTACTCGCGCACCTCGATCGGGCAACTGTGGGCCTTTGGCGTCATCGCCGAAGTTGTGCTGTTTTTGGTAATGCACCGGCTCATTGGCCGGTTTGATTTGCGTTCCTTGTTGCTGTTTAGCGCCGCATTGACCACCGCACGTTGGGTCATAATAGGCGTTTACGTTGACAATTTAACCATCGTCATATTTGCGCAAACATTGCACGCTGCCAGTTTCGCTATTTATCACGCGGTTGCCATCGAGCTCATTCACCGGTATTTCACCGGTAAACACCAAGGCAAAGGGCAGGCGCTTTACAGTAGCGTGAGTTTCGGCCTCGGCGGCGCCATTGGAAGTCTCTATGCCGGTTACGTATGGGATGGATTAGGCGGGGCAGCAACGTTTGCAGGCGCCGGAGTTTTTAGCCTGTTGGCATTTGGGATAGCGTGGCGGTTCGTGCCGCGAAATCGTTAACTACGCAACAACGCAGTTAATTCCCGAAGCGTGACACGATCAAACGTAAGTACGCCAACCGCGTAAACGCAAACACCAATAACGATCAGTTGCGCCAAATGCAAAATTTCGCCGCTTTCGCCTGCGACGTAAGGCCGAGCGAACGTGACTGCTGCATACATTAATGTCGAATTGCAAAGCGGCCGGTAAATTGCGTCAAGATATTTTACCGGCCAGATGCCGACGGCCCGGCACGCGCGCCATACGAACACGATGAACAGCAGCGGAAACCCAGCCAGCCAAGCCATGCTCAAACCGGTAATGTCCCATTCTGCGCAAAAGTAAAACAGCAGCGGCATCACCAGAATGGCCAGCGCATAATTCTGTGCATTAATTTTCGGTTGGCCGATACCGAAAAATAGCGACGTGATGATGATGCTGAGCATCCGTAGGGGCATGATCAGCGCCAAAATTTGTAACGGCAATGCCACGACCTGCCACTTTTCACCGAGCAGTAACAGCACCAGTTCAAGCGCGACGACG
Organism: Gammaproteobacteria bacterium; assembly: GCA_016200445.1. Taxonomy (GTDB): domain Bacteria; phylum Pseudomonadota; class Gammaproteobacteria; order SG8-11; family SG8-11; genus UBA6921. The sequence continues at coordinate 6,870 of JACQEQ010000256.1, forward strand.
GAGATGCCCAAAAACATGGGAATGGAAACAATGCTCATGATGCGAGTCGCTTTGAGCAGATAGTTGCTGACGTCAGCGTTTTGGGTGTTGGCTTGACTAAACGCTGGAAATGCTACGGAGTTGAGAATACCGGCGAGTTTCTGAATTGGCAGGGAGGCGAGATGGCTGGCCACGGCGTAAAACCCGAGTGCATCCCTGCCCAATAATTTTCCGCCGATTAATTTATCCGATTCAGCAA
>JACQEQ010000186.1 GCA_016200445.1 Gammaproteobacteria bacterium
CCATGCCGCAGCCGGTGTCGATCACCTGAATATCCACCCAACCAGCTTCGGTCGTTTGGGTGCGCAGCGTGACTTCGCCTTCGCCGTCGATGCTCTGAATCGCGTTGCTGATCAAATTTTGTAGCGCGCTGATCAACACATCGCGCTGGGCGCGTAGCATGATATTTTCTGTTGTATCGTCCATGGCGAAGCGAATGCGCGGCACAGGCACGTGCGGGCGTGCAAATTCGTCGACGCTGCGCAGCACGTCGGCAACCGTGAGCGGTTCGCCGCCGTCGTGATCGGCACGCACCAGTAACAACATGTCGCGCACCAAGGTTTCAAGATGCCGCAAACGCCCGAGCGCTTTTTCGGCGAGCGGAATCCGGTCGGCTGCATTTAACTCGGTGCGTTTGAGCATGCCCAGATACAGCACGGCCGCAGACAGTGGCGTGCGCAGTTGATGGGCCAATCCGGCAGCCATTTCACCCAAGGCGGACAGGCGTTCGAATTGACTGAGTTTGTCTTGGAGCGCGCGCGCGCGGGTCACGTCGGTTAATGACACGACCTGACCCGGTTCGTCGCCTAACGGTGTGGTCGCGAGATTGACGCGGCGGCCGTCACGCAACGACACATCATGACCATCGTCGGCTTGCGGCGCGAAGGCGCGCGCAATGATGTCGCGCCAGCGTTGTCCGAGCAGCGGTTCGCCCAGCAGATCGATGGCGGCCGGGTTGCATTCCTGCACCACGCCCGCACCATCCAGTACGATCACACCGGCAGGCAGCGCATTGAGTACTGCACGATGGCGCTTGCTGGGTTGCGGGAGCAGGTCGTGACTGAAGTTGCCGCCCAATTGGGCAACACGCTGTTCCAAGGTTTGGTAGCTGTTAATCAGTTGTTGCGACAACTGATTGAACGACACAAACGCCTGTTGCAGTTCGCGGGTATTTTGAACTCTGGGCAGCGACATAGACCGTTACAGACTCCTCGAATTCGTCATGCGCGTGACACGCATCGAACTCAGAGCAAAGTCTGTGCCGGTAATTGGAAGCTGAGTTAAACCAGTGAGTTAGCTGTAGGGTAAAATTTGACGGTCAAATTCCCGTCAAGCCGTCGTAGCGGTGAATACCGTGTTTACGCAATTTTTCGACCAAGGTCGTGCGACGCATGTTCAGACGTTTGGCGGCATGCGCCACCACCCCGCCCGCTTCATCCAGCGCTTGCTTGATCAGCGAGATCTCCAGGCTATTGAGATGTTCTTTGAGATCGATGCCTTCGCGCGGCAAACGTGGCTCGTCGTTCAGCTCTATACTGCGGGTTGCCAACGACTCGTCGTCCGTTGCCACCGGAATCGTGACCTCCATGCCAGGTTCCAATCGCACCTGAAATTTCTCAGGCATGTCTTTCATATCGATCACGCCGTACGGGAACATGATGACCAAGCGCTCGATCAAGTTGGATAACTCCCGCACATTCCCCGGCCAACGGTACTGGCATAGCCCCATGATCGCGGCCGGCGTAAAACGCACACTGCCTTGCTTCTCGTTTTCCATGCGTGTGATGAGCTCATTCACCAGCAACGGAATATCTTCGGCGCGTTCGCGCAGCGGTGGCATCTCAATCGGAAAGACATTCAAGCGGTAGAACAAGTCTTCGCGAAATTTACCTTCCTTGATGAACTGTTCGAGATTGCGGTGGGTCGCGGCGATGACGCGCACGTCGGCGGTCACGGTTTTATTGCTGCCTACGCGTTCAAAGGTGCGCTCTTGCAATACGCGCAGCAGCTTCACTTGCATCGGCATGCTCATGTCGCCGATTTCGTCGAGAAATAACGTGCCGCCGTCCGCGAGTTCAAAGCGGCCTTGGCGCGCACTGATGGCACCGGTGAACGCACCCTTCTCGTGGCCGAATAATTCGCTTTCTAGCAATTCACCGGGAATCGCACCGCAATTCACCGGTACAAACGGCTTGTTACGCCGGTTGGAGTGGTAATGCAGATTGCGCGCTACGACTTCTTTGCCGGTGCCGGATTCACCCAAAATCAACACGGTGGCGTCGGAATTCGCCACCTGTTCCATTAAGTGGCGTACGCGCCGCACCGCGCGGCTGTTGCCGACCAGACTGCGAAACAATTCGACATTGCGCGACCCGCCCGGCTTCTGTTTGGAAATCCGGAAAATTTGCGCTTGATGCAAGGCATCGGTGACCTGGCCATATTTCAGCGGCATGTCGAGAATTCTAAAAGCTGCCGCGACGGTTTCAGGCGAGAGACGCTCACGGGTTTTTTCGTCGGCCAGTGCAAGCACCGGCACCTTGGCATCCCAGGCGTGTAATTCGTGCAACAGTTTAATTTGTTCGGGATCGGCGTCGCGTAGATCGACCAGCACGACATCGATGGGGCGCTGCTCGGTTGCGATTTGCTGGCGCCAATGCTGCGCGTCCAGAAATAACAAGGAAGTGAAATCGATGAACTCCAGAATCGCAGCAATCTTCTGGCGATATTGAGGATTACTTTCGATCACACAAACTGTCGCCGCTTCAGGCATGCCGGACTCCTTGCGCATCGAGGGTTAAGTTTCTAAAGCCGCTGTGGTGTCGTTGTTTGGAGAAGGAACCGTGCTATACGCCGCAGATGCGGTAAACGTCAAAGAACGGACATAAGCGTAAGTTAAGCACTGAAGTGCCGGAATGTCAAAAAGATGGCGGAATCTAAATTTGGAGAACTGCACGCGCCGAAATCAGTGGCGAAAAGTTCATTAAAATCACTCAAGTAACAATAAAGAGGGTAGGAGGGAACCTCCTACCCGTCATTTACCTACTTCAGTTTTTAGAGCGCAGGATACGGGTTGTACTTGCGCCCAGCGTGCAGCTTGGTTGCTACTTTCATGGTGCTTCTCCTTGTAAGTCCGTGCCCATCGCACGTTGATTGACCAGCCCCATGCTGGCCGAATTCATTCCCGCGTGCAGATGCCTACCGGGGTATAAATGGCATCTTGCGGATCCAATTCCAGAAAGGTTTTCAGTGCGTGCCCGGCGCCGTTCGCACCCACCGCCTTGAGCGTGCGTGTACCTTGAATATCCAGACCATCCTCCGGAATGCGCAATTCGGGATGATCAAAGGGCGCACGTTGATATTTAACCCGCGTGTCGGTCAAGGCGACCAAGAAGGCGACCAACTCCTCTTCCTGCGCGGCGCTCATACCCAAAGGCGCGATCGCCGGATCCAGGTCGCGTAAATTAAAGCGGCAGAAATTTCCACCCCGGTTATAGAACTGCACCACCTGCCGCAACGTCGCCATGCCGCCGTTATGAAAATACGGCCCAGTCAATTCGCTATTGCGTAATCCAGGTGTTTTAAATGCGCCGTCCACCGCAACCCGCTGGAACGCTGGAAGAATGGCCTCGTCCGGATCGCACACGCCGTTTGCATTGCTGTCGTTGCAGACCGGCGCGCCCGTGTCCTCGTCCTGCGCCGGTAAGCTGTCGCCGCCCAAGATGGGAAACTCGATTGTGTCAACACCCAGACTATTGAACAGCGCTTGGCGGGAAGATGCCAATGGCTGGTCGTTGATATTCAAATCGCCGCGACCGGCATCGTCGGTGCTGGGAGTGACCGAGGTGTTGTAAAAACCGTTGTCGTATAACGCGGAACCGTCGGCCATCGCCATTGCGCGGATCACGCGCTTCCCGCCTTGCGCGGCGCGCACCGATGCGGCCGTAAGTTCCGGTCCGGCATGGCAGCGCACGCATTGGCCTTGATTCACGAATAAGTTCAGCCCTGCCAACGCGGTGCTGTCGAACTCCTTATTGAAACGACCTGACTCCATCCACTGATCGAAGGGAGTGCGGTCCGCAACCAAGGTAGATTGATACACCAGCACGGCGAGTCCGAAAAACAAGCTGAAATTCGCTTCCATCTGGCTGTATTGCATCGAACCGGTGGTGCCAGGCAGCGTCATCAGTTCAGCCGAGTTCCAGTAGCGGCCGGCAAACGCCTTTTTGATTAATGCCTCATAGGTGGTGGACAGACCGCGCGCTTCAGAGTTGGCCAAAGCACCTAACACCGAATCCTGCCGATGAACTTTTTGCAGTCCGAGCGGAGTCAACGCATGTCCGGTTTGCGGCGAAGGCCGCAACAATTTCGCGCCGATTTCGGGCATGGTGCGTAGGTTGCCCTCGGCGGACAGATCAAACGACATTTCCTGCGGACTCGACGGCGGTTGCATCGATTGCGATGCCAGACTGGCGAGGTCGATGGCAATCCGCTCCTTGACCAATCCCACGCCGGGCCGGTTGACTAGAATGTTAGCTTCGCGATCATGATGACCGAACGCTCCCCGGCCGTTGAAAACCGGCGCGGCACGGCCGTCCCAGAAATTAGTCAAATTGAAAACCGCGTTGATCACGGAAGGCGTATTCCGGGGTTCGACGCGACGCACACTGCTGCGTCCGTGTACGTTGAATACCGGGTCGAATTGCGGCGTGCCTGCATCCACCGGCGAACCCGGACGCACGCCAGAAAATTGTGTAAAGAACATACCCATCGAGCCGGCGATGTCGTTACTGTTGTTGCGCGCCGGCTCGACGATGCCGTCGGCCGTACGGTTAATTTCCTGGATCGATTTTACGAACGGAAAATCTGCGCGCGTCACAGTTTCGTTGGCTTGCCGTGTTTCATAGCGGAAAGCCGCATTCGCAAACTCCGCATTGAAGTAACCCACCACCGGGCCGGCGTAATCATCGAAGATGATCCGCAACGCAGGATTGAGTGCGTTTTTGGAACGGTCATCCGCGCCCGCGTGGAAATGGCAGCTGGCACACGCCTGCACACCGTCGCTCCCTACCTGCATATCCCAAAACAGCGCCTTACCCAATTGCAACGCGGCGCGACGATCTTTGATGAACTCACTCAGATTCGGCGGCAACGGCACACCGCCGTCGCGCTGCGTCGCCCGATGCAATGACTCCAAGCCTTGCAGACGCGCGTCCGACGGTTTTTTAATTTCAAAAAATTTTGTTTCGGCCAACACCGGCGCGGCTAACGCCATGGCGCTAACAGTGGTAACGCCAAAACATACTGCCAGCTTTATTTGTCGAGATACGCTCCTATTCATAAGACATCCTCCGCATCGCAAAATTTGTTGTTGATTCGATGGGATGAAATATCTACGACATCACGTGACGGCGAAACCCTCTGACCAGAGGGTTCGGATGCGATTGTTATTAATATACGAATGACGCTGATCCAGCGGGGCGCAAAAAATTTGCGGCGGCGGACTATTGAAATTTAGGCGACCGGCCCTAGATAGTTTGGGCAGATATCATGGTCTGTAACTCTAACCAAAAGGAGGCTAATTATGGCTACTGAAAATCGCGATTTAACCAAAGCAACGTCGGCATTTGATAAACCGATTAGCCGACTGTTTAACCCGTTCAACGAAATGGAACGTATTCTCGAAGGATTTTTTCCACGCAATTTTGCTCGTCCGCAGCATGAAGAATGGCCGCTGATGTCTTTAGAAGTGCGCGTGCCGCGTATCGACGTCGTC
>JACQEQ010000187.1 GCA_016200445.1 Gammaproteobacteria bacterium
CCCGCGTCCCTGCGCGAGCATCACGCCTAAGTTGTATTGACCACGCACATAGCCCTGCTCTGCAGATTTGCGAAACCACTTGGTGGCCTCGGCATCGTCGCGTTTTACACCGCGCCCGTCTGCGTACATGACCCCTAGATTATTTTGTCCATCGGGATGGCGTTGCTCTACCGCTTTGCGATACCAGAGTAAGGCCTCGGCAAAATCTTGCGGTACGCCGCGGCCGTGTTCGCACATGTTGCCCAAATTATTTTGTGCACCGGCGTGCCCATGTTGCGCGGCGATCCGATATAACTTCACGGCCTCGGCATTGTTCTGCGCTACGCCGCGGCCGGTTGCGTACATCACGCCTAAATTGTAATGAGCTGCGACATGCCCCTGTTCCACCGCTTTGCGGTACCAGGTCACCGCCTCGACGGCATCCTGCTGCACACCGCGTCCGTTCTCAAATAGTTCGCCCAGATTGTTTTGTGCATCCGCATGATTCTGCTCCGCTGCCTTGCGATACCAAACGGCCGCTTCCGCATCATTCTGCGTCGTACCACGGCCACTGGCGTAGGCAACGCCCAGGTGATTTTGAGCATTCGCAAACCCTTGTAGTGCCGCCTTGCGATACCACGTTACAGCCATGGTATCGTCGCGCTTCACCCCGCGCCCGCTTGCATACATCCGGCCTAAATTGTCTTGACCCGCTGCGAAACCTTGTTCCGCCGCCTTGCGATACCATGCCGCTGCTTCAACATCATGCTGCTTCACGCCACGCCCGTTGGCATACATGAAGCCTAAACCGTTTTGTGCTTGCGCATTGCCCTGCTCCGCTGCCGCGCGATACCACTTGAGCGCTTCTACATCGTCGCGCGGCACACTGTAGCCATTCGCGATCATAAAGCCATAGCCGTATTGCGCATCCGCATTCCCTTGCTCCGCCGCCTTGCGGTACCACTTGAGCGCCGCAACAAAATCTTGCTCCACACCGCGGCCGCTCTGGTACATACGCGCTAAATTATATTGTCCTTGAAGGTGGCCTTGTTCCGCTGCGTTGCGATACAACCTCATCGCCGCCTGATCATCTTGCGTCACGCCGCGCCCGTTTTCGTACATGAGCCCCAGATTAAATTGCGCCTCGGCATGCTTTTGCTCGACCGCCTCGCTAAACCACGTGACCGCCTCCGCATCGTCTTGTTTTACGCCGCGTCCGTTCGCGTACATCAGTCCCAGGCTCGTTTGCGCCTGCGGGTTACCCAGTCCGGCCGCTTTGCGGTACCAGGCCGCCGCCTCGGCATCGTCTTGCCGCACACCGTGACCGCGCTCGTACATCATCCCCAAGCTGTACATCGCCTGAGTGTTGCGCGCCGCTGCCGCGCTACGAAATTCACGCTCTGCAACCCCATAGTTGCCACGCTGATACGCAGCCAAACCGGTTTGAATATCCGCGTGTAGGGCACCGCAAAAAAATACCGAAATGATCGCGATCAGTTTTCGCATGGCTCCGCCATTATTGTAATTTCCATTCAGCTACCCACTTATTTGTCACTGGGACAACGTGCGGGAAATGCGACAGTCCGCACGAATCGTTCAGGCGGTTTTACCATATTCAAGATGAAGATTAAGCGGGGCACATCGAAAATCTGGGCGAACCATTTTATGGCCGTATATCTGGGCATTGTGGACACCCTGCCACCAATAAAAAAGGCGGAATCCCATTTCCGGGATTCCGCCAACAGGGTAAACCCTACTCTTAAAAATACACGCGTTACTTCACCGCCATGGTCACGCTGGCGCTCGACAGGGCCGTCGTTTGTTTGGGCGGCGCCACGCGTCGCGAACAAAATTACTTCGCGGTTATTTTTATGCTCGCGCTGTTATTGCCGGTGTTGCTGTCCTTGGTGGTGGTGCTGACCTTGGCCACGCTAGTGAAGGTTCCGCGTAACCGTGCTTGCATGACGACGGTTACGGTTGCGTTCGCGCCGCTGGTCAGCGGGCCGAGCAGGCAGACCACGGTGCTGGTTCCATAACAGTAGTAGCCTTGGCTGATGCTGGCAGAGACGAAACGCATACCGAACGGCACGCCAATGGTCGTCATGACAGTATCGGCAGTATCAGGGCCGCTGTTATTGACTTTTATGGTGTAGGTTACATTGCTCAGCAGTTTGACCGGATTTGGACTGCCGCTCACGGCCGCGCCGACGTCTGCGGTAAGCACCGGCACTGCCACGACCACTCCCGAGTTCGCAACATTGTTGACCGGGTTAACGTCGGCTTCGCTGCTGGCCACACTCACGCTGTTGCTCAACAACCCGATGGCGGCTGGTGTCACGACAATGGTTACTGTGGCGCTGGCACCGCTGGCGAGATCGCCCAAGGCACAAGCCACGACGGCGGTACCACTGCAATAGCCCTGGCTTGCCAGCGCCGAAACAAAGGTGGCGCCCAGCGGTAACGCATCCGTCAACACCACACCGGTTGCGGTTTGGGTGCCCGCGCTGGTGACAGTGGCGGTATAGGTCAGTGCGGTATTGGGTGCGACCGGATCCGGCGCGGCGGATAACGTGGCAGCCACATCGACGCCGGCCACTTTGGGTAACTGAATCGTGCCCTCCAGATGAAATGTATAGACCTGGTCGTAGCCGTCGAGATTATCCGGATTGGTTCGTTGGTATTCGAGCACATAACGATCGCCGTCGAGACCAGGAGCACCGGCTGCGGTAAGCGTCCATTTCGTTACACCGGGGCAATAATACGTCGACGTGCATGCTTTGGCGGCGCTGCCCATATTGATCATGAGTCCGGTGCCCCCAATACGGTTCCAGGTGCCGAGCACGGTTTTACCCGCACATGCCGTTGCCGACGTGCACGATTGATCGTCAAAAATATTGGCGGACGCATCGGTCGGATCGAAGGTATAGGGCGTGGTGTACATCGAGCCGGGCGCTTCGGTGGGATTTTGCACGGAGACAAAACCCGCCAGCTCACCCGCAGCCGGAGTCACACCGGCCGCCTGATTTTTTCCGATCACGATTCCGCCATCGGTTCCCGGCACGAAGTTATAGTCGTAGACATGGCCCGGCAACGTCGGGATGTTGATGCGCCAGCACGAACCGGTATAACAAATCGGTGAGGTTGCATTGCTAACACCGGGGTCAATCGTCAGCACGGTCCCGGCGGGCAGCGGCGCCGCCTGTGTGGGCAGCATGGCGGATACGAACAGCAGTGAAGCAGACAGCGTAATGAGGTTGCGAGTGACGTGCATGGTAGTTACTCCTCCCGAGTGTGTAAGGCGCTCCTGCCCAAAAAAGCGACGGCGCGCCGATGGAACGATGGTCAGCGTGTACCGTAACGATGAAAGGTCACGGGACTATCACGCGCTGTTTGGCTATGGCGACCGCTACACGGCCTGTCCGTGTGGGCTAACACGCGGCGGCGGAATTTATTCCCGCGACGCAAAAATATTTTTCCAGCGCGCAAAACAAAAGTTCCATGCGGGTTGCATAATCGCGAAAAGAACTTATTAGGAGCGGACGCATGCACAACCACCAGATTCAGCCGGGCATACTCGCCGACCTGCCGCACGCGGCACGCTACCTGTTTTTCACGCTGTTGCCGGAAGCAAACATCAAACTTGCCATGCAGTGTTTGCGCAGCGTCGCGGTCGACCGCAGCATCGTGATCGGTCTCGGCCCGGCACTGGTTAAAGCCACCGGTGCGCACGTCGATGGCTTACGCAATTTCCCCAATGCGGTGGGACCGGGTATCGACATTCCGTCGCAGCCGTTTTCGCTCTGGTGCTGGCTACGCGGCGATGATCGCGGTGTGCTGCTGCAGCAAACACGCGCACTACAACACACGCTGGCACCGGCTTTCTTTTTGGACCACGTCATCGATGCGTTTCAATACGGCACGGGTCGTGACTTAACCGGCTACGAAGACGGCACCGAAAATCCCAAAGGCGATAACGCCGTCTTCGCCGGCATTGTGAACGGCCGGGGCGCCGGTCTTGACGGTTCGAGTTTCGTCGCGGTGCAACAATGGGTGCACGATCTGGAGCATTTCGATTCGCTGTCCGTGCAGCAGCAAGACCACGCCATCGGCCGCCGCAAAAGCGACAACGCCGAATTAAAAGACGCGCCGCCGTCGGCGCACGTCAAGCGCACCGCGCAAGAAAGTTTTACCCCTGCTGCGTTCGTGCTGCGCCGCTCGATGCCGTGGGCCGGCGCCACGCGCGCCGGTTTGGTGTTCGTCGCCTTCGGGCACAGCTTCGATGCGTTCGAAGCACTGCTCAAGCGCATGCTCGGCGCCGAGGACGGCATCACCGACGCGCTGTTTCGTTTCACTCGCCCGGTGTCCGGCAGTTACTACTGGTGCCCGCCGGTCGAGAACGGACATCTGAATTTGTCGACACTGAACACCCGATGATCCGCTGGGCGCTGCTCGACAGCGTGCAAGCCCCCGGCGACGGCGAACACCTACGCTTGCTGCAACGCGATACGGAATTTTCCATCCGCGCCGGCAACCAGGAATTAATGAACAGCCGCGTGTTCGGTTCCGAACAAGCGCTGGCCGAACTGGCCTGCTCGCGCATCGCACAGCGCCCCACCGCACGCGTGTTGATCGGCGGCCTGGGCATGGGCTACACCTTGGCCGCCGCGTTAGGCGCGTTGAATGCGGATGCGCAAGTCGTCGTCGCCGAGCTCGTCCCGGCCGTCGTGATGTGGAACCGTGGTCTCATCGGTCACCTCGCCAACCACCCGCTCAACGACACCCGTGTACAGATACGCGAACTCGATGTCGCAAAAATTCTGCGCAAGGAAACCCGCGCCTACGATGCCATTCTTCTGGATGTCGACAACGGACCCGAAGGTTTGACGCGCAAGGAAAACGACTGGCTCTACGAATTGAACGGATTAAACGCCGCGCACGCCGCGCTGCGCCCCGGCGGCGTGCTGGCGGTGTGGTCGGCGGGCTACGATCCGGCGTTCACGCAAAGATTAGTCAAGGTCGGGTTCGACGCCGAGGAAAAACGCGTACGCGCCCGTGGTGCAGCCGGTGGCGCACGGCATATCATTTGGATGGCAACGCGCAGGGACTGATGCGCACTGCCGTCGATTCTTCCTCTACAGCGCACCTTTACCCCCTATTCCGCTTACCCGGGAAATCCACAAGCACAACCCGGGCGGCTCATGTCGCAGCCGTTTCTGCCGTAATTCTTCCGTAGTATAGTAACCCTATTTCAATACGGACACCATCACGTGCTGGTGCTGGGTCGACCATGTCGGCAGTTAATTTTCGTCCAAAAAAAGTTCGCATCGGCGATTTGTTGATCGAGCACAAGATCATTTCGCAGGAACAGCTTGGGGCCGCGCTTGCGGCGCAAAAGCAGAGCGGCCGCAAATTGGGCCGGGTATTGATCGAAAGCGGCTACATCAGCGAAGACCAGATGCTGGATTTTCTGGCACAGCAATTGAAAATTCCTTACATCGATCTCAAGCGCTACCACATCAACCCGGACGTGGTGCGAGTCATACCCGAAGCGCAGGCGCGCAGGTTCCGGGTATTGGCACTTGAAGACACGAAAGAAGATTTGCTGGTCGGCATGTCCGATCCGACCGATATCTTCGCCTACGACGAGTTGGCGCGCATAGTACGCCGGCCGTTACGCCTGGCCGTGGTGCGCGAATCCGATTTAGTCAAGACCATCGACCTGATGTACCGCCGCACTGATGAAATTTCCGGTTTTGCGCAGGAACTGGAAGAAGAGATGTCGTCCTACGACGTCGATCTGCGGCAATTGGCGGCCGGCGAAGGACTGGTAGATGCGCCGGTCGTTAAGTTGTTGCAAACCGTATTCGAAGACGCGGTGCAGGTGAATGCATCGGACATTCATATCGAACCGGACGAGCGTGAATTACGCATTCGCTTCCGCATCGACGGCATTCTGCGTTTACAAACCACCGCCGAACGCCGTATCGCCACGGCGCTGCTGTCGCGCGTCAAACTCATGGCCGGTTTGGATATTGCCGAGAAGCGGCTGCCGCAAGACGGACGCTTTCAAGTCAAAGTGCGCGATAAAAGTATCGACGTGCGCCTTTCGACACTGCCCATCCAGCACGGCGAGTCGGCGGTCATGCGGCTGCTGAATCAATCCAGCGGCATTCTCGATTTGAGCACCATCGGCATGGAGCCCGTCATGCTGGAACGTTTCCGTAAGCAGATCGCAAGTCCGCACGGCGTGGTGCTGGCGACCGGTCCGACCGGCAGCGGCAAGACCACCACCTTGTACGGCGCGCTCAAGGAACTCAACCGCCCGACCAGCAAAGTGGTGACGGTCGAAGACCCGGTGGAATACCGCCTGCCCGGGATCAATCAGGTGCAGGTCAATACCAAAATCGATTTGAGTTTCGCGCGGGTGCTGCGTTCCGTATTACGTCAAGACCCGGACATTATTCTAGTGGGCGAAATCCGCGACACCGAGACCATGGAAATTGCATTGCGCGCAGCGATGACCGGTCACCTGGTGCTGTCGACCCTGCATACCAACGACGCCATATCGACCGTGGCGCGTTTAATGGACATGGGCGCGGAACCGTTTTTAATGGCCGCTTCGCTGCGCGCCATCGTCGCCCAGCGGCTGGTGCGGCGCATCTGCGAAAGCTGCGCCGAACCGTTTCAACCGGATGTCACGTCCAGCGCCTTGTTGCGCAGCGAGCTCGGTGCGCAAGCAGACGAACTTAAATTTCAACGCGGCCGCGGCTGCACCTATTGCAACAGCACCGGCTATCAGGGACGCATCGGCATCTACGAATTGATCGCGATGGACGATACGCTGATCAGCGCCTTGCATACCGGCGATGCCCTGCGCTTTGCCCAGGCGGCACGGCAACAAGCGGGTTATCAAAGTTTGCGGCGCAGTGCGATTGCGCTGGCAGCGCGCGGGCTGACCACGCTCGATCAAGTCATGCGCGTCACCTACGGCATGGAAGGCTGATCAGGTGCCTGTATTTGACTATACGGGACGCAACCGCCGTGGCGAGGCAGTGCGAGGACGCTTGGACGGCATCAGCCCCAATGCCATCGCCGATCAATTGTCCGGCACCGGCGTCACGCCGATCGATATCGTCGAGGCGCGCGACGGCGGCGATGTGTTCGCCGGGCTGCGTGCGCTGCGCACGAAGCTGAATCAAACCCGCGTCGCGCTGACCGACCAGATTTTCTTCTGCCGTCAGATGTACACCTTGCTGAAAGCCGGTGGACCGATCCTGCAATCGCTACATGGCCTGCGCGACAGTTCGCAAAATCCGACGCTGGCCAAAGTCATCGGCAGCATCGGCGAGGGCTTGGAATCGGGAATGGATTTAACCGCCGCCGTCAACCGCCATAACGACGTGTTCCCGCCCTTGTTCATCAGCATGGTGCAAGTGGGCGAAACCACCGGCAGCCTGCCCGCCGCGTTTCTGCAACTCGCGGCTTATCTGGATCGCGAACGCACCACACGCGAAAGCATCAAACAGGCACTGCGCTACCCCACCATGGTCCTGATCGCGATTTCCGTGGCCATGATCATCATCAACATCTTTGTGATTCCCGCCTTCGCTAAAATCTACGCGGGCTTCAAAGCCGAGCTGCCCTGGGCCACCAAAATGCTGATCGGCGTGTCGAATTTTTCTGTCACGTACTGGCCCGTGATGCTGCTGGCAACCGGGCTGCTGGCATTGGCCGTGCGTTGGTATATCGGCACCACGCAAGGCCGCTATCACTGGCACAAACTGATGCTGCACTTGCCGATCATCGGCGGGTTGCTGATGCGCGCGACGCTCGGCCGCTTTGCGCGCGCGCTCGCCGTCACCATCAAGTCGGGCGTGCCGCTGGTGCAAGGCATCACGGTGGTCAGCCGTGCAGTCGATAATGATTTTGTTAGCGCACGTATCGCGCACATGCGCGAAGGCATCGAGCGCGGTGAAAGCATCACCCGCACGGCCGCAGGCACGGCGTTATTTCCGCCGCTGGTATTACAGATGATCGCGGTCGGCGAAGAAACCGGTGCCGTCGATGAATTACTGATTGAAGTGTCCGACTTCTATGAACGCGAAGTCGACTACGCCCTAAAAAACCTCAGCGCCGCCATCGAACCAGTCCTGATTGTCGTGATCGGCATCATGGTGCTGATTCTCGCGCTGGGCGTGTTCCTGCCGATGTGGGATCTGGCGCGCGCATCGCGCGGAGGCTGAGATGCAGCGGCGCATGCACGGCTTCACCCTGCTGGAACTTGTGGTTGTCATTGCAATCATCGCCCTATTGTCAACACTTGCACTCGAACGCCTGTGGGCGATTCAAGTAAAAGCCGAACGTGCCGCTATGGAAAGCGTGATCGGAGCAATCCAAAGCGCGCTGGGGATGTACGTCGCCGAGTCATTGCTCGCTGGCGGCCGCAGCAATCTCGAAGTCCTAGCCAACAGCAACCCGATGGAGCAGCTCGCCGAAGTGCCGAAAAATTATCTCGGCGCAATCGTCGACACAAGCGCGGTGCGCGGCGGGCAATGGTACTTCAATCTGGGCGAGCATGTGCTGGTGTACCGCGCCTATAACGTTGCGAATTTTCGCGGCGGCACGGTGAATCCGGAGCAAGTGCGTTTCGCAGTGCGCTTGGATATAGCGCCGCCACGCATGAGTCAGCGTGATCCGCAAATCGTCGGCGCGCGACTGGTGGCACTCGAACCGTATACATGGAACGAAGCTGGTTTGTAATGATTACGGTACATGGTCATGACAAATATTTAATCTGTACTAAACCGCGTGGAGATTGAAATCATGAAGAAGCAGCAAGCAGGTTTTACCCTCATCGAACTGGTGGTCGTCATCTTGATTCTTGGCCTGCTCGCTGCTGTGGCCTTACCGCGTTACGCCGACCTGGGTACGCAAGCGCGTGTTGCGAGTGTGAATGGCGTCGCCGGGAACATGCGCGGCGGAGTCGCACTCGTCCGGGCTCAGTATATCGCCAGCAGCCAGACCACTTCCCCGGTCATCATGTTGGACGGCACGACTGTCGCGGTCAGCACAGGCGCACCCAGTGCTGGTGGCGGCTTCCCGACCGGCGCTGCGGGCGGCATCGGCGCTGCGGTAGAACTCAGCAGTGATTACACGCCTGTATATGCTGCCACAAGTACGTTTACTCCGACCGGCGGTTCAGCAACGTGCCAGGTTCAGTATGTTGCCGCAACCGGTGTTGTAACTCCCGCCGTGGGCGGTTGTTGATTCGGTGTATGTTTTGTTAGAGGACTGGCTATGAAGATGCAGCAACGTGGTTTTACGTTAGTCGAGTTGGTGATGGTGATTGTGATCCTCGGCGTGCTCGCGGCCACCGCGCTGCCGAAATTCGTCGACATGGGCGGCGATGCCCGGGTCGCGGTAATGAAAGGTGTCGAAGGTGCGATGCGCGGCGGCAATACCGGCATCTATGCTAAAGCGGCGGCCAACAGCCAACTCGGTGCATCCGGTACTTTAACTGCGGCACAGATTGTCGGTGGACCTGTGACCTTGGCTTATGGTTACGCATCGACGGCGGTTGAACTGGCTAAAGTAATGGACTTGTCGCCCGCAGGCGACTTCACCGTGGTTGCCGCCAGCATCACGCATGCAAAAGCCACAACCACGGCCAGCTGCGTAGTTGCCTACACCGCCGCAGCCAGTGCCACCGTGCCGCCGGTCTATACATCGACCACGACGGGCTGTTAATCGGCCCTAAGTACCGGCAAGTTACCGGATAATGTCAAGTCATGGCGGGGTGTTGAGCGATCAACACCCCGTTTTGCATGGTGAGTGAAAATGAAACCCACATTCGGTCCCCAGTGCTGCGCCGGTTTCACGCTGCTTGAGCTCATTGCCACGATGCTAATTTTGGCGGTGCTCACAGTGACCGTGAGCATGCGCTGGAGCGCAACCGATTCGACGATTGCCTATCAAGCCGATCTGCTGGCGCGCAATCTGCGCCATGTGCAAATGCTAGCGATGACGTGGGGCCAGTCGCTGCACGTGACCGGCGCTGGCGCAAGCTACCTCGTGGTGTGTGTAACCGGCACGCCGTCGCCACCCTGCAATGCCAGCCCGGTCATCGATCCCGCCACCGGCAGCGCGTTGAGTGTGACGCTGAGTAATAACGCCTCGGTCTCGCCAACCACAGTGGAATTCGACAGCCTCGGCCGCCCGGTGAATGCCGGTGTACTGCTTACCACCGCCCGTGTATTCACCCTGTCCGGTGCCGGGCAAACTTGGTCCGCCACGGTCGCGCCCATCACTGGCTTTGTGAGTGTAAGTTCGCCATGAAAATTATTGCGCGTGGTTTCACGTTGATCGAAGTCGTCGCCACCATGCTGCTGCTGAGCGTCGGCGCGGCCGGAATAATCGGCATGTACGGCACGGTCGGCCGTACTTTGAGCGGCAATCAGGATATGCAAACTGCCGTACAACTGGCGCAGGAATGCAGCGAGTACATCCTTGCCGCACGGCGCAATAATACGGCGGTGGATTATGCCGGAGTCACAGGCTTGACTTTTTGCAGCGCGGCGCTGCCGGCGATGACCGGATTCACGGTGACCACCACGATCACCAGCCCATATGCACCTACCTTCTGCCCAGGCACCTGCAAACTGGTCACGATCGCCGTGCTCAAGGGAGCCAACGCCTTGGCAACTTCCAGTCTGATGTTGGTGGACTACTGATGCACGCGCCCCGCTGGAATCTAGGTTTCACGATGGTTGAAGCCGTGGTGGCCATCCTGTTGATGGGCATTCTGGCGACGGCAGCGATCCCGATGATCAGCGGCGGCGTGGAAGCCTACCAAACCACCACGTCGCAGTTAGTGACATTAAGCAAGCTGCGCTATGCAACCGAACGTATCGCGCGCGAACTGCGCGAGGTGCGCCGCGTTCCGGCTACGCCCACCAACTACGACATCACTACCGTGCCGGGTTCCAGTGTCACGTTTACCAAATCCGATGCCACTCAAGTGACCATCAGCACCGCAGTGCCGCTGGTGACGCTGGCTTACTCGACTCCGGCGGCCAGTGCGACTTTGACCGACCAAGCGAGTGCACTGGCATTCCGTTTTCTTGACATTAACAACGCCGTGACCGCCTCCACCGCTCAAGTTGCATTTGTGGAAATTTCGTTAGCGCTCACGGTCGATGGTGTGGTGATGCAACAACGCACCCGCGTGAGCTTGAGGAATTTACAATGAACCGCTCACGCCAGCACGGCGCGGCCGCACTGATGATCGTGTTATTTCTGCTGGTAGCGGGCAGCGTGGCTGTCGTCACGGCGCTGTCGATCTCGGGTTCGGATGCGGGCGACACCGCCTATCAACACAACAGTGTGGCTGCCTTGGCCTTGGCCGAAAGCGGCCTGGAACGTGTGGCTGGGCGTTTAGCGATCCCGACCGCTTGCGCCAGCCTGGGCACCGAAGGCCCGGATAGTTTGGGACAAGGCAGCTTCAGTATCGTGGCACCGGCGCCGTATATTGACATTAGCATGTGCCGCGTGCGAGTCAGCGGCACGGTGGGCGCCGCCACGCGCACCGTCGATGCCTGGCTGGGCGGCGGCGGTAACGTGCTGCTGGAACAAGAAAGCCATGCGAGCGCAACCACCAATAGTCTGTCGTTCGCGCATACCGTCGCAGACGTAAATCGCCTGCTGCTGGTAGGCATCGCAGTCGATCAGGCTAAAACCGCGATTTCGACGGTGAAATACGCTGGTCAGTCGATGACGTTTGTGGTTGCGGCGGGCGCCGGCGGCAATCCACGCTCAGAAATTTACTCGCTGTATAACCCACCGGCCGGGACCAACAATGTAGTCATCACGCTCACATTCAGCGACCAAGTCGTCGCCGGGGCGTTGTCGTTCAGCGGCGTCGACGCAACCACACCGATCGAAGCCAGCACACAGCTTACCGGTAATTCCACAACGCCCACGATCACGATTACTCCCATAACCAATAACGCCTGGATCGTCGATGCGTTGGCGGCCGACAAGGGTGTCACCGCGAGTCTCGGGACGGTGTCGCCGGTCGTGGCGGGTGCTAACCGTACGTCGCAGTGGAATCAGCCGCTCGGCACGTCGATCACCGGTTACGCATCGTTATACGGACCGCTCAATCCCGCCGGAGCCGCCACGCTGACCTGGTCGTTGGCCAGCACGAAAAAGTGGTCGTACGCCGCAGTGGCATTGCGACCCGCCAGTGGCGCCCACGTTGCGCGTTGGAGTGAAGTGGTGAATTGATCCCTCTCGATTCAGTTTCACCCTGCAAAAGCCGATACACCTGCACACATGCAATGCATGCTCGTTACGGGATTTTCTGGCCTATGTCATCGACAAAAGTTAAACGCGTCTTCGCACGATCCAGCGGGACAATTCCATGATGGCCCTGCTGAAACGCCGCCAGACGTCTCCGGGCTTGACCGCCATCGGTCTGCTCGAAGACGGCGCATTTCTCGCACAAATTGCGCGCGGCGCGAGCGGCCGGCCGCAACTCACGGCGTGCGAATACCGGCCATGGGGCAGCGACGGTGAACGTAAAGTCCTGGCCCGTCTGTCTTCCGATTACGGACTCAAGCGCGCGCGCTGCACCACCTTGTTGACGCACACGAGTTACAACTTATTAGTCACCGAAGCACCGGAAGTGCAACCCGCCGAACTTAAAACCGCACTGCGCTGGCGCGTGAAAGATTTGATCGATTTCCCCATCGACGACGCGACGCTCGATGTCTTCGACGTGCCTGGCGCAGCAGCAACCGGACGTGCGCGTGAGTTATATGCGGTCGCCGCGCGCAATACGGCGGTCCAGTGGCACGTCGACTTGTTAACGCGCAGCGGAATCAATCTTGACATTATCGACATCCCCGAACTTGCGCAACGCAATCTGGCGGCGCTGCTGGCCGCCGATCAAAGAGGCGTGGTGGTGCTGTCGTTTACCGCGCACTCGGGTTTGATGACGCTCACTAAAGGCGGCGAGTTTTATCTGAGCCGCAATTTGGATGTCGGCCTGTATCAACTGCGCACTTCCGAAGCGCCCAACTATCTCAGCCGCATCGTGCTCGAAGTGCAGCGCTCTCTGGATTATTACGAGAACCGATTCCGGGCCGCGCCGATCAATCACCTGGTGCTCGCTCCGTCTGCGCGCGACATCCCCAACCTGGTCAGCAACCTCGGCAACAATCTCAGCGTCAAGGTCGAAGTCATGGACTTGGCCCGCTTGCTCGATTATGCCTCTGCCGTGCCGGAAGAACTTGAAACCTTCGGACTCTCAACGCTCGGCGCCGCGCTGCGCCAGGATGCGGTGGCGTCATGAGTCAACAAATAAATCTCTACCAAGAGAATTTTCGCCGCCAGAAAAAAAGCTTCTCGGCGCGCGCCCTGCTGCACGCCAGTGCGGCGGTTGCAACCGGCGTGCTGTTGCTGGCCGGAGTAAACCTCTGGCAAACCTGGCATCTGAAGCAAGACCTGGCGCGTGCCGGACAAACTCACGCGCTTGCATTAAACCGGCTGGAACAAACCCTGCGTGAGCATCCGCCGCGCAGCGGCAATCCCGAGTTGTCCGCGCAGGTGGCGCAACTCGAAGATATGGTCAAAGCCTCCGCGCATACGCAGGAAATTTTGCAACGCGATATGTTTCGCGACAATAAGGGCTACTCGGCTTATCTCGTAGCGCTGGCACGCCAGACAGTAGCCGGTGTACGCCTAACCGATATTGAAATTCCGGGTGCGGGCCGGCAGTTGCTGTTGCGCGGCCGGACAACTCAGGAGGCGATGCTACTGCGCTACTTGCAGCGCCTGTCGGCAGAGCAGGTGTTGTCAGGCATGGAATTTCCGCGTTTTAACCTGATTCGCCCGGAAGGCGAAGCTCCAAAATCCGGCAAGGCGCACCCGCCTGCCGACTATCTTGAATTCGAAATAGACACCGCTCCGCTCACGGCGGCCACACGATGAGCGGCACGCTGCAGCAACGCTTTACGAAACTCGCCGAACGCATCGACGCAATGACGCCGCGCGAACGCGGCCTGATATTTTTCAGCACACTGACGCTGCTATTTTTTTTGACGAACAGTCTTGTTCTGACGCCTATAAATAAAAATAACCAGCAGCTGGAGCAGATGCTGCACACGCGGCTCGGCCAGCTGAAAACGCTCGAAGACAAAACGCAGATCGCGCTCGACGCAGACAAAACCGACGTGGATGCCGAGCAAAAAATGCGGCTCAAAACCTTGCGCGAGCAACTCGCTCAACATGATCCGACGCGACCCGGCACCAACAGTAGCCTCGTGCAACCCACCGAGATGGTTGCACTGGTCGAGCAGATTTTGTCGCGTAATCACGCCTTGCAAGTCATCCACATCGAAAATTTGCCACCCGAATTACTGGACAAACCGGCCACCGGCAGCACTGCGCCAGCGAACACATCGGCCTCCGGCGTGTTCCGCCACGGGATGCAAATCGAATTGCGCGGCCGCTACATCGACATCGTGAACTACCTGCGCGAGCTGGAAACGCTCCCATGGAAAATCTACTGGGGCCGTTTCGCGCTGAACGCCGAGGAGTATCCGAACTCGCGCATGACCTTGGTGATTTATACGCTCAGCCTGCGGCCCGGCTGGATGGGAACCTGAAGCTTTTCCTGAATAAGCCGATGTCTTGGTACCAAGAGTGACTTTATAAAAGTATGAAACGGATCATCCTGACCGGCTTGATGTTGTTTACTGCCTGTGCCCCGTCCTGGGCGGTGGTGCTGGGCGAATTGCCCGACCCCACCCGGCCGCTGGGCGGGCGCGCGGCAACGCCACTACCCGCACCGGCGCCGGTCCAGGCTCCCGCAAATATATTGCAGTCGATTCTGATCGCGCCGCAACGCCGCTTGGCGATGATCAACGGGCGGATGCTCAGCGTTGGCGATCACCTGGACGATGCGGTGGTGACCGAGATACAGCCCTATGAAGTGGTGCTGCAACGCGGCGGCCAGGAAGTGCGTATGCGCTTGCTGTCGCGCTTGAACAAACAAGCGGTTAACCGCAGCAAGGGACCATAATGTCTAGACTTAGTACCATAGCGCAGGTAACGGGCCGAGTCCTGATTTCGGCTACGCTGTGCTTGACATTATTAGCCTGTCAGAGCGACCCGTACAAATGGAGCGATACGTCGGCGCGCGCGATTGAAAACGATCTTGCGATGACACGCCCGCCGGTCAATCCGGATGCGCCGCCGCCCGAGGTCAGACAAGCATTGTTACCGCCGTTTCCGGGCGGCGGTTCCAGCCGTGCTGTCGCCCCGTCCGAGTCGCGCTTCGATCTTGCCGTCAGCAATGCACCGGCCAGCCAGGTGTTTATGGGATTAGTCGAGAACACGCCCTATAGCATGGTGGTGCATCCCGAAGTCACCGGCACGATGTCGCTCAACTTGAAAAATGTCACGGTGGACGAAGCCATGCTGGCGATTCGCCGCGTGTACGGTTTTGAGTTCACGCGCGAAGGCAGCCGCTATTACGTGCATGGCCGCGGTGGATTGCAATCGCGGGTGTTCCCGGTGAATTACCTCAATTTAACGCGCCGTGGAAAATCCGATACGCGCGTGACGTCGGGCGAACTCACACAGTCAACAAGCGGCGCTTCGACGGGTGGCTCGGGTGCGTCGACAAGCGAGCGCGTATCCAGCATCCGTGTTGAAACCGACTCGCAGGCCGACTTCTGGAAAGAGCTCAAAGAGAGTTTAACGACCTTGATCGGCACCGAAGCAGGCCGCCAACTGGTGGTGAATCCGCAAGCCAGTACCGTGATCGTGCGTGCCATGCCGGACGAGCTGAGGTTGATCGAAGAATATTTGGGAGTCACGCAGCTCACGCTCAATCGTCAGGTAATTTTGGAAGCCAAAATCATCGAAGTCGAATTGAGCGACGGCTTTCAAACCGGAATCAATTGGGCCAAAGCCCAAGGGAACTCGACATTTTCGCAAACCGGCGGCGGCCAGGTTTTCGGCGGCACCGGGCTGAGCGATAGCGTTGGTTCGAGCGGCAACTTGCTCGGCGTTCTGCCCAACGGCCTTGCGACATCGGCGTTCGGCGGCGTGTTCAGCGTAGCAACCAATGCAGGCAATTTCTCCGCGTTTCTCGAACTGCTGAAAACCCAAGGTTCGGTGCATGTGTTGTCAAGTCCGCGCGTATCCACCGTCAACAATCAAAAAGCCGTGATCAAAGTCGGCGGCGATGAATTTTTTATTACTGGCGTCAGTAATACACCGGTGACGAGCGGAACCACGACGGCACTCACCACCGAAATAAAATTAACGCCGTTTTTTAGCGGCATTGCGCTGGACGTCACGCCGCAGATCGACGACAGCGCCAATATCATTTTGCATATCCACCCGTCGGTCAGCGAAGTCACGCAACGCGACAAGTCTTACACCATCAACGGCTTCACTTCGACCTTGCCGCTCGCGGCCAGCACCATTCGCGAATCCGACAACGTGGTGCGCGCTGCCAGCGGCCAGATCATCGTTATCGGCGGCTTGATGAAAGAAGGCACCACCGACGACGACGCCAGCGTACCGTTCTTCGGCGACCTGCCTCTGGTGGGCAATTTGTTCAAGCACAAACAGATCACGCGCATCAAAAAAGAACTGGTCATCATGCTCAAACCCACCATCGTCGACAACGGCCAAGTGTGGGGCCAGGCGGTGGATGAGGTCCGCGATCGTGTGCAGAATTTGAAACGCTAACGCGGTGCTTCTAAATCAATGGATCTAAAAATGTCACGATACCCTGCCGCCAGACCTAAAGTACCGCTTTCCGGTAACTCCGGATTTTGGCTCCTTCCCCTTTGCAGGGGGAAGGAACTCTTCGTTTTGCCACTATCTCCAAATGACACGCACTGTGCGTACGACGGAAAAGCTGGGACGTGTAGATATGTATGCCTTGCGGGGGGAAGGGGCGTTCCATTAGTGTCATTTGCCGATTCAGGCACTGATGTAAAACAACATTCTTCATTACGCTAGCGCCATGTACGAGACCCACTTCGGCTTTCGCGAATTACCCTTCACCATCACGCCCGACACGAGCTTTTTTCTTGCCCAGGCGACGCACCACGAGGCGCTCAATACCTTGCTGGTGGCGGCACGCAGCGGCGAGGGATTCATCAAAGTGATCGGCGAAGTCGGCACCGGCAAAACCTTGCTGTGCCGGAAATTTCTGGCATCGCTTGCTGAGAGCGATTTTTTAACTGCATATATCCTCAATCCCTATTTAGAGCCACTCACGCTGTTGCGCGCCATCGCTGACGAGCTCAACGTTAATGTCGAGCCCGGCTCCGATCAGCATCAACTCCTCAAAGCCTTGACGAAGTTCCTGGCCGGCAGTTATGCCGGCGGCCGCCGGGTGATTTTATGTCTGGATGAAGTGCAAGCGATGCCGCTGGAAACGCTGGAATCGCTGCGGCTGCTCACCAATCTCGAAACCGAGCGCCGCAAACTGCTGCAAGTGGTGTTATTCGGACAACCGGAATTGGATGCCCGTTTGGCGGCGCCGTCGATACGCCAGTTGCGCCAGCGCATCGGCTTCACTTGCCAGCTAAGGCCATTAACATTGCCAGAAGTTGACTGTTATATTGCGCACCGCTTGACCGTTGCGGGGTATCGCGGGCCGCGCTTGTTCACTGAAAGCGCGGTGCGGCTGTTGCAACGTTGCGCTGCGGGCATTCCACGCTTGATAAATATCCTTGCACATAAGGCACTGATGGCGTCTTTCGGCCAAGGCTTACCTATTGTCGACATCGAGCACGTGCGGCTGGCCGCGACGGACACCGAATCGGTAGGAAATAGCGGCCGCTTCCATCGCTGGCTGCCATCCTGGTTAAACACCCACCGGCAAAGCGCATGAGCTTGATCAATAAAATGCTGCTGGATCTGGAAGCGCGCCAACCGTCGCCGGCGCCTGCCGCTGCTGCGGCGCCTATTTATCAAGACCTGCATGCCGCCAATAGCTTGTTGCCGCCTCTCCCGTCGCGGGTACGCATGCGGTTTATCCTTGCATTGTTCAGTGCCGTCGCCGCTGCACTGTGTGTGTGGATGGAACTGCTACCGGTCTCGAGTTACTTTCCCGTGCCGGCAACTTCCGATATGCACCCGGCTGAGCAAACCGAAGCTTTTAGTGTGACTCGTGAGCCCCCGGAAATTACGCTCTCGCTGCGCAACGAAACTGCATCGCCCAGCTCAACTCAGGCGATCGATACGCAAACACCGCAAGCAAACATCGACTCTGCATCACCGCCTGCCGAACAGGTTGAGCCGCCGGCGCTGTCCATCCCGGCCATCGCTGCCACGACGCCACGCGTTTATGTCAAGCCCGTCACTATTATCAAAACGCCGCGCAACATCACGGGAACAGAACAGGCTCAGACCGCCTACCGCGACGGCCAGCGCCGTTATGCAGAACAAAATTATCCGGAAGCCGAGCAGCAGTTTCGATTGGCATTGGACTTCGATGCGCAACATCGCCCGGCGCGCGCGCAACTGGCCGCGCTGCTGCTCGCCAGCGGACGTAGCGCCGAAGCGCAGTCCATACTCGAACAAGGTGCGACCCTGGTTCCCGAACACGCCGAATTTGCATTGATGCTGGCACGCATTCAAGTGGAGCGCGGACAGGAAACCGAAGCGTTGGCGATGCTGGAGCACGCATCGGCGCGCACAAATGCTAATGTCGACATCAGCGCCTTTATTGCCGCCCTGCACCAGCGTGCCGGCCGCCATGCCGAGGCCGCACAACGTTACCAGCAAGCATTGAGCGTGCGGCCGCACGAGGGTCGCTGGTGGGTCGGCCTGGCGATTTCACTGGAAGCGCAACAGGACTGGCCCGCCGCACGCGATGCCTATCTACGTGCAATCAACAATACCCAGCTCACCCCGGAATTAATCCGCTACGCCGAACAGCGCTTGGCCGCGTTGCGCGGCAGCCGTTAGCCTAAAAAATTCCAGCCATGCGCATTCTTTCTCTCGCGCACAAAACCAAACTGAGTCAGAGCTTGTGCGTCGCAGACGCACCCAACCGGCAGCCGCCGCTGAGCTAGAACTGTATGCCTAGCTGAATAAGTAAGATTGAATCGACTCCTCGTTTATAGTCGCCACCCGCTATCCCTGCTCCCACATTCGCCCCGCGCTGATTGAGACCGCTAAAAAAATATGTGTAGGTGACTCCGCCACCGTATACGGCATTAAGACCTGATGAATTATTCTCAGCACCCACGGCACCAATAACGACACCTATGCCATGTTGGTCATTCGCCTGCGCGAATAGGTTAGTGCTAATCCATCCGAGTGCGCCCCCGCAAGCCGCATCCTTCTCACCCGTCGAGTATGCATAACAACCAACGGCGCCGTAATACATGTTGCCCGCAGTTATTCTGGCAACATTAATGCCTACTCCGCCATACGCCGCCCCCAAACCGACGCCGAATGATATTTTATCGTCTGCTTTGGCAGCATGTGCGAGAACAGCTAAAAATACACAGCCGAATACACTTAGTTTTCCACGTTGGCGCATAACATGATTCCTTTCGCAGTAATTATTTTCTAGCAATATGAAAGCGCCGTGACGCTCCTATGAATACAACCACACTGATTACTGGTCCTGTAACTAGTCCTCAAGTACGCCGGCAGCAAATACTATCAACTCGTTCTTAATACCAACCCCTGCGGAGCGACCCGTTAAATGTAAGCTATAAATCTTATTTTTTGTGAACCATAATAGATCTGTGAAGTATTTACCGGCGGTTGTTTTTCTAACCACCATTGAGGCGGGTGCCCCATTAATTTTTTCATTCACTAACTCTTCCGGAATAGCGACAGAATATTCTGCCGCTTTATAGTCGGATTCCGCTAACATCAAAACACTTCCATTTTCTAAAGAAAAATACCGCTGAACTTGTGTCCACTTCCCTGTGTTTTTTGCAGGACCGCTTGCAATAGCACCGGCAAAGATCATGTTCTTATAGATACCGGTTTTAATCGATATGATCGCTAACGGAGAAGATGTATTTTTTACTATCTCTCCTAATGGGATGAAGCGATCTTTGACAGTATCGAGTGAAAGAAATGTCATATTGTCATCACTTACCTCTCGATACCCTAACCGTTCAATTTGCTCTTGAATAATAGGCGTCAGTTCTCTTGCGCCAGGAGAGCGCATTTGTGATGACTCTTGGATCGTTACACTGGGTTTCTCTTCAGCGTGAGCACGTGGCTTTATTTCATTCCACTTCGGCAGCTCTTTAAAAAATTGTGTTTCTTCACGACCAGAAGTTAGGCTTTCTTCAGCATTCACTGTGAAAATACTTTGTAGAACAACAAACAAAATACTCATCACCGGAACTAACAATTTTCGAACGTTATCCATGTTATCTACTCCGTTAAGTAAACTGCACAGCACCAAGCAATATAGCGTTTTCTAATTCACCATTCATCCTAGAAACGGCAGTTGAACGGCGTGTGGAGTGCGACACGTTGGGTGGCCGCACACGCGCATACCTGCGCTTCGCGGCACTTGCACAAATCCCTGTGCGACGAGGGCAAGGCGCAACGAGGGAGGAATAGCGCGCTTTCCGATGATTCCTATCGCGCTGGTTTTGCGCGAGGCAGGACGAATTGTAACGAAGCCGCGCATAATGAGGCCTGCTCCACACGCCGTAGCGGGCCTGACCCAAAGGGTGAGGCTTGTCCGAGCAAAAAATGTCAATACCGGCTTGAACTTGCTTGTGCCTTGCAGCGGTCAACTGCCGTTTCTAGGTTCATATCGCCTCCACCTGTGTCGCTCCAAGCAACGCCTGCACATGCGCAACCACGCAACGCCCCAATGCATTTACGTCGTAGCCGCCTTCCAGCACCGACACGATGCGGCCGTGCGCATATTGGCCGGCAATGGTCTTGACCTGGTCTGTCACCCAAAAATAATCCGCATCGTCGAACAACAGTTGCCCGAGATCGTCGTCGCGATGCGCGTCGAAACCGGCGGAGAACATCACCAGTTGCGGTTTGAAATTATGCAATGCCGGTAACCAGCGGGTCTCGACAATACGGCGGAATTCCGCGCCGCCGGTACCGGCCGCCATCGGTACGTTAATGATGTGCGGCTGCGCCGGCGCGGTGCCGCTGTAGGGATAAAACGGATGCTGAAAAGTAGAACACAACAGCACGCGCGGATCGGTGCCGAAAATATCCTCGGTACCATTGCCGTGGTGCACATCGAAATCCAGAATCGCAACACGCTCGACGCCGTGCGCGGCCAATGCATGTGCGGCCCCGGCCGCGACATTATTGAAAAAGCAAAAACCCATCGCGCGGTTACGGCAGGCATGATGCCCGGGCGGGCGTACGCTGCAAAACGCCGCCGTCGCTTCGCCGCGCAGCACCAGATCGACCGCATGCACTGCCGCACCGGCGGCGTGTAAGGCGGCGGATAAGGTGTGCGGATTCATAATAGTATCCGGATCGAGCGCGGTCAGGCCGTGTTGCGGCGCGGATTGAAAGATCGACTCGACGTACTCCGGGTCATGCACGCGCTCCAGCTGTGCGCGCGTCGCTGCAGGCGCCTGGTAGTGACGTAATACTGCATCCAGCCGGGACGCGATCAGTTGATCGTTGATCGCCCACAGGCGCGCCGGGCTCTCGGGGTGCAGCGCCCCCATGTCGTGCAGTAAGCAATCGGGATGAGAAATCAACGCAACCGTCATGTTCTTTACCTTTTGGTGGCCTGGGCCGCAATTAGCTAGACATTAATAAATGTAAAGAAGCACGCCTACCCGCATAACGTACGCCTTACCATGCAAGGCGGAAGACGGGGATGGGGTGCGCAAGCACACTGTCTTCATCATCGCTCCCATCCTCACCTTCTGCCTTGCAGGAGGCAGGAATACTTTTTTACATGATTATTTTCTGAGCTGACAATTAAGCTCTAAGCAGCGTCGCTCACTACACTGACAGAGTAGGTCTATGCTTAGGTAATGTTGGCACAGCAAGGATAAATTAAACATGGGACCGCACTATCTCGACCGCTTGTTTACACCGCGCGCCATCGCCGTGTTCGGCGCCAGCGACAAAGCTGAGAGCGTTGGCACGTTGGTATTTCGCAACGTGCTCGCCGGCGGCTTCACCGGCGCGTTGTACGCCATCAATCCCAAACACGAGCGCGTGCAGGGTAAAGCGTGTTTCCCGGATATCGAACATGTGCGCCAACCGGTGGACTTGGCCGTGATCGCCACACCGGCGCGCAGCGTGCCGGATATTATTCGCCGTTGCGGCGAGGCCGGTGTGCGCGCAGCGGTGATTTTGTCGGCGGGTTTCGGCGAGTCCGGCGACGCGGGCGTTGCACTGGAACAGGAAATCCTCGAACACGCGCGCCTGTACGACATGCGCATCGTTGGCCCCAATTGCCTGGGCATCCTGCGTCCGCAGGCGGCACTCAACGCCAGCTTCAGCAACAACAGCGCCCTGTCCGGGCGTATGGCGTTTGTGTCGCAATCCGGCGCCTTGTGCACGGCGGTGCTCGACTGGGCCAAGAGCAAGGAGCTGGGTTTTTCCGCCATCGTGTCGCTGGGCGACGCGGCCGATGTGGATTTCGGCGACGTGCTCAGTTACCTGGCGATGGACCCGCACACCAACAGCATCCTGTTGTATGTCGAAGGTGTGCGCAATGCGCGCAGCTTTCTGAGCGGCTTACGCATCGCAGCACGCCTCAAGCCGGTGGTGGTGGTGAAAGCCGGTCGATATGCGGCGGGTTCGCGCGCAGCACTGTCGCATACCGGCGCGCTGGTTGGCAGCGATGAGGTGTTTCATGCGGCGCTGCGGCGCGCCGGTGTAGTGCGCGCCTACACCATCAAGCAGTTGTTTTCGGCCGCCGAAATATTGTCAAGTCGTGGCTACCGTGTGCGCGGCGACCGCTTGGCAATTGTGACCAACGGCGGCGGCCCGGGCGTGATGGCGGCGGATCGTGCCGTCGAAATGAACGTGACACTACCGGAGCTGAGCGCACCGACGCTGCAAGCGCTCAATACCGAACTGCCCGCGCATTGGTCGCACGGCAATCCGGTCGACATTCTCGGCGATGCCGATCCGCAGCGCTATCAACGCGCGGTCAAATTGTGTCTCGACGACCCGAACATCGACGGCGTATTAGTCATGCTCACGCCGCAACCGATGACGCATCCGTTGGAGGCCGCTGAAACTGTCGCCAGCGTGGCGGAGAGTAGCGACAAGCCGCTGCTGACCTGTTGGATGGGCGAGGGCCAGGTCGCGACAGCACGCGCATTGTTTGCCCGTCGCAAGATTCCGCACTTCGACACGCCCGAAGCGCCGGTCGAGGCATTTTCTTTTTTGGCCAGCTACCGGCGCAACCAGCAGTTACTGATGCAGGTACCCGGCCCGCTCGGGCGCAACAGCGAAGCCGACATCGAAGGCGCACGGCTGATCATCGACGAAGTGTTGGCTGAGGGTCGCACGGTGCTCAGCGAACTGGAGAGCAAGGCCATTCTGCACGCGTTCGCTGTGCCGGTGGTGGAAACCATCGAAGCCACCACTGCCAGTCAAGCCCTGGTCGTGGCCGAGTCGCTCGGCTTTCCGGTGGCGATGAAAATCAACTCGCCCG
>JACQEQ010000188.1 GCA_016200445.1 Gammaproteobacteria bacterium
GTCGGCGGCGTGCGCGGCGATTTTGTAGGCGATGATGCCGTCGCGCACGTCTTGTTTGTTGGGGAGGCCCAGGTGTTCTTTAGGGGTCACGTAGCACAGCATCGCGGTGCCATACCAGCCGATTTGCGCGGCGCCGATGGCGCTGGTGATGTGGTCGTAGCCGGGGGCGATGTCGGTGGTCAGCGGCCCGAGCGTGTAGAACGGCGCTTCGAAGCAGTCGGTGAGTTCTTTTTCCATGTTCTCTTTGATGAGCTGCATCGGCACGTGGCCGGGGCCTTCGATCATGGTTTGAATGTCATGCTGCCAGGCTATCTTGGTGAGTTCGCCGAGCGTTTCGAGTTCGCCGAATTGTGCGGCGTCGTTGGCGTCGGCGATACAGCCGGGGCGCAGGCCGTCGCCAAGGCTGAAGCTCACGTCGTAGGCTTGCATGATTTCGCAGATGTCTTCGAAGTGGGTGTAGAGGAAATTTTCCTGGTGATGCGCGAGGCACCACTTGGCCATGATGGCGCCACCGCGTGACACAATACCGGTGAGGCGTTGCGCGGTGAGCGGCACGTAGCGCAGCAGCACGCCGGCGTGGATGGTGAAATAGTCAACACCCTGTTCCGCTTGTTCGATCAAGGTGTCGCGGAACAATTCCCAGGTCAGGTCTTCGGCTTTGCCGTTTACTTTTTCCAGCGCCTGATAAATCGGCACGGTGCCGATCGGCATCGGTGCGTTGCGGATAATCCATTCACGCGTTTCGTGAATGTTTTTGCCGGTGGACAGATCCATCAGCGTGTCGCCGCCCCAGCGCGCCGACCACACCATTTTTTCAACTTCTTCTTCTATCGACGAGGTGACCGCCGAGTTGCCGATGTTGGTGTTGATTTTCACGCGGAAGTTGCGACCGATGATCATCGGCTCCAGCTCCGGATGATTGATGTTGGCGGGGATGATGGCACGGCCGCGCGCCACTTCGTCGCGCACGAACTCAGGGGTGATGGTTTCCGGTATGCCTGCACCAAAACTATTGCCGCGATGTTGTTTTAGCAGCTTGCTGTAGCGCCGATCGCTCTTGAGTTCTTCCAGCCGCATCGATTCGCGAATCGCAATGTATTCCATCTCCGGCGTTACGATGCCTTTGCGCGCGTAGTGCATTTGCGAAACATTGGCGCCGCTCTTGGCGCGGCGCGGCGTGCGGATGTGTTCGAAGCGCAGGTGC
The DNA here is from genome assembly GCA_016200445.1 of Gammaproteobacteria bacterium. Lineage (GTDB taxonomy): Bacteria > Pseudomonadota > Gammaproteobacteria > SG8-11 > SG8-11 > UBA6921. The sequence goes on from JACQEQ010000188.1 coordinate 1,205, forward strand.
GCGAGCTTGACATCGCTCTGGCGGGTACGTCCGTAGTCGGACGACGGGCCACCTAGCTCCACGGTGTCACCGCGCTCCAAAATCCAGTTCTGGCGTAACGGCGTTAAGCCCGCGAGTAAATCAATTTTGGCGGTCGGATCGGTGTACGGGCCGGACGTGTCATACACCGGGATCGGCGGATTTTCTTCCACGCCTTGCATCAGCGGCGTGGGTTGTTGATCGACCTCGCGCATGCCGACGCGCACATCGGGCCGCGAACCCGTAACGTAAATTTTGCGCGAACTGGCGAACGGCTGCGTGACTGCGGCGGACAAACGCGCCGTGCTGAGAATGAAATCGTTGGGGATGGCGCTCATGGGTCTCTCCTGCACAGGCTATATATAAAACGCAGGAAAGCCGGACTCGTGTGCTTCGGCTTCCCTACGCCGGAATGATCCGGATCAGGTTCGAAGGGTGTCTCTCAGCCCGCGTATTTCATCAGCGATAAAGTGCTAATGGCGCAGGCACCCCCAGCTCGAGACGTGACACTAACGTATCCCATGCGCTAAAGGCAAGAAACCACGCTTGCCAGTCTTACGCAAAGTGCTTACCCTGTTGCCTCTTCGCGATGTCAATCATGCTGGTGAATTCATGAACTTCGAACAAGCACGGCACAATATGATCGAACAGCAAATCCGCCCGGCGGAGGTGCTGGATCAAAAAGTCTTGGACGTGATTGCTGCGACGCCACGTGAAGACTTTGTACCGGTGAATTATCGCAACCTGGCATTTGTCGACATGATGATTCCGCTGGGCCATGGCCAAACGATGTTGACACCGATCATGGAAGGCCGCATGTTGCAGGCGCTGGCCTTACGTAGCACCGACAATGTGCTGGAAATCGGCACCGGCAGCGGCTATACCGCCGCGATGCTGGCCAAACTCGGGAGGCGCGTGACCACGGTAGAAATTCATTCTGCATTGGCACAGCAGGCGCAACAGAATTTAAATCGTCATGGCGGACGCGATGTCACCATCGAAATCGGCGATGGCAGCCGCGACTGGCACAGCGATGCGCCCTACGACGCGATTGTTATCGGCGGCTCTGTGCCGTTGATGCCTAACTCTTACAAAAGCCGCCTTAAAATCGGCGGCCGCCTGTTCGCCATTGTCGGCGACTCACCGGTTATGGAATGTGTATTGATCACCCGCCTGGGTGAACACGAATGGACGCAGGAAGCTCTGTTTGAAACGGATGTCCCGGCACTGGTTAACGCGCCGCAACCTCAACGTTTCACATTTTAGCCACGCCTGTTCGTGGTGGGAGCATCAATATGCGGCACATTAGCGTAAGCGAACTTAAGTCGTATCTGGAAAAGTCACAACCTGCGCCCAATCTGGTGGATGTGCGCGAACCCTGGGAGTACCAGATTTGCCATCTGGCAAATTCCAAATTGATTCCCATGAGCCAGATCATGCGCGTCATGAATGAACTCGATCCACAACAAGAGCATGTGTTGATTTGCCATCATGGAGTGCGCAGTCAACGCGTCGGCGCATTTTTGGATCAAGCCGGTTTTAGCAACGTCGTCAATCTACAAGGCGGGATTAACGCGTGGGCCAGGGAAATCGACCCACACATGCCGACCTACTGAGGGATATTATGAATCCACGTATTTCACTGCTTGCCTGGTCTATTTTGTTGTTTGGTGCGCTGTACTCGTTGGCGATGTCGTCACGCGCTGAAGATCTGGTTGAAATTTATAATCAAGCCACACAAAACGACGCGCAAATTCGCGGCGCGCGCGCACAACTGGGCCAGTCGTTGGA
>JACQEQ010000185.1 GCA_016200445.1 Gammaproteobacteria bacterium
TGGAAATTTGCTTATCAGTCGCTTTTGCGGCAATAAGTGCTATTAATAATTCCTCTCCAGCAATGTGTTCATTTAGGTTAAATTCGTATGGGAATATCCAAACTGGGGGCACTTCTTTGCATGGATACCCAAAAATCACAACGTCTTGAACCGGTAAAGCCGAAATTGCTTTTGGCCCAAAACTAACTGCCCCAAAACTATCGATCAGCTGCACTCTTACTAATTGACCATTTTTACCAACGGATATATTGCCTACGTAACCCGTTGCGCTTGATGCATATACGACGCTTTCAGACGCAAGGAAAATTGCCAAACACATAACCATTTTTAATTTTGACATGCATTGACCCCTCTATCATGGACTCCTGCTAAATACATACGTTTCCAAACAACACGTAACGAAGTGACAGGCGTAAATACTACCCAGTGTTCTCATCTGGCACATTTGTATGACTGACTCTGACTATTGAACCACTAGCTCATTCGATTAAAATGCTGTCGACGTCTTCCATTGTTTTATCAACTAAGCAATTTTCAGTCGTAGATAAAATAAAAAACTTTTTGTTAGCTATTGAATACCGGATCGCTGTCAACATGGCTTTACCTGCTGGATGATCTCTCAATGAAAATCTGAGATGAGGCTTACCGTCTACAAATGCATCCCATGGTGAGCAATTGTTGATCGTGTATCGTGGTTGATGCGCATTAGGATCAGACGAGTCGCGGTAGTAAAATTTGGACAGCGTTATCATTACCTCATCCGGGTCCGTAATCGTGCCCAAGCTAATGATTGTACTTCCCGCTCCTCTCACTCTCAGATCGCGGCAATACGCCGAAGTTGTAAACATCAACAACACCAAGCACAACATCGCTTTCACTTTTAACATCTGCTGATTCCTCATTGTTTTCTTGTAAAAATTCAAACGCGCATTAAATACGCAGGCGCTAATCGTCAGACATGCGACATGACTCGCGTATTAGAAAACACGCGTGTTGCACTACAGAACCGGAATATGAACGCTGAGTCGCCACGTCATTAGAGACGCAGTTGGAATATAAAGGAGAAACGCAGCACGTGGGATTGTTCGCCGCCGCTCTGACTAAAAATACCGAACCACTTTCCATATGCCCCCCGTCCATTCACTAGCTTCACTACTAAATACTTATAACTATTTCAGTCATTCATTGACTGTATAAATCAAAAGATAGCATATCGATTATTTAATTCAACCTGGCACATGCAATAATTTTTTTAATTTCCACATGCACACAATTAATGTAAAGACTGTAATAAACTACCGTAAATATTATTGTCAAGCTAAGCTACTTTTGCGACCGGCAGCTGGCCGCCGTGATCAAAACAAACATGGTACGGTTAAGTGGCGTAGTGCAAGGTGCGTTGATCGTCAAACCGCCGAAGTGGAAAGGCAGCAAAGGCGATGAGATACGCGTTGAGATTCCGCTCGACAACGGCGAAGCAGTAATCCGCATAGACACGCGTGTCGCACATGTCGAAGCCGCATGCATCGGCCTCGACCGTGAACACATTAACCTCGGCAACGACGAATTGCTGCATCGCGAACCGGGACAGTAAGGAGGAACGCCGGGAGGCGCTGGCGCACGACCGACGCATCGTCGCACAACTGTATTTCAAGGCGTGGCGTAATCACCGATCAGCGGGAGCTCGCACCGATGCGAATGCCGGTCCCTTATGGGTTAAAGCGCACGACGCCAAAATCTTCAGGCGCGGTTCCGTACACATCACCTACAACAACGATCTTGCCGTCGGGCTGTAACGCGAGGGCGTAGGCTGTACCAAGGCCATTTTTGACGCCTGCAATTCTGTGGGTTTCATCGGACGTTGCGACTAATGTTTCGTTTAATGCGTCGAAGAATACTTCGCCTGACGGTTGAGATACTCTTCCGAATACTCTTCCGAATGACGTGTCGAAGCTGCCATTTGTGTTATAGCGCACGGCACCGAACAAGGTGGGGATGCAGTCGCCCCTGCAATAATCAAAAGTACCTCCCACGACAAGTTTGCCGTCAGGCTGTAGAACCAGGGCGTTTACGGATTCGGAGATGCTATTGTAATTGGCCACTTTACCGCTGCTGCCAAAACTCAAGTCAAGAGTGCCATTGTTGTTGTAACGTGCCAGCGCTAGTCCTGCCCCAACCACACTTCCGGCCGCAACGATTTTTCCTTCCGGTGTTCCATCCGGCTGTATGACCACCCCGGTAGCTTGGTCGTCACTTGCGAAGTCGGTGTTAACAATCCCATCTGTGTCAAAGCTGTCATCGGGAATGCCATTATTGTCATAACGCACGATGACGAAGTCATCATCAGTACTTTGAACACCACCAATAACGACTTGGAAAGTACCGTGCCCTGCCACGACGATTTTCCCGCTGGTTTGCAGTGTGTCGCCTTGCAGTGTTACTGCGGCGGCATGAGCGTCCGTGGAGCCGGTTATGTTGGTAATCATGATGCCAGTCGATGGGAGCTCGGGGATCTTTTGCCCGAAAGTGGTATCGAGATTTCCCTTGGTGTCATAGCGCACCACGGCGAATTGCGTACCCGTAACGCCCGCGAGTGCGAGGCGGGCGTAGTCCATATCCCCCACGACAACGATCTTGCCATCCGCCTGGATCACCAATGCAGCAGCGCTATCGTTGCTACCACTGTCGATATCGGTGTTCACTATCCCACCTTCAATGCCACCGAAGCCGGTATCGATATTACCGTCCTTATCAAAGTGCATAAGCAAAAAATCGGTGTTTCCAGCGGTGTTCGATATTGTTCCTGCAATAACAATAGAATCGTCACTTTGCAACGCCATCGCATTTACTTCTCCATCCAGCAACACAATGCCTTTCGTACCGAAAGTAAGGTCGTCGAGTTTTCCTTCTTTCGTGTAACGCACTAAAGCCGAACCGCTGGACGAATCGTTGAATGTAGTGCCAGCCACGACAATTTTACCGTCGCTTTGGACTACCACGGCCTTGGCGGAATCGGAAGTTGGGACCTCAATATTGCCAAAGTCCTTCGTAACAATACCGTTGGTGCCGAAGCTGATATCCAGGCCACCGGATTGAGCCATAACCTTGACTTTCAAATCCTGTACGACCGACTCGAAGCCGTCGGTGAAGGTCACTTGCACTTCGTACTCGCCAACGCGTGGTGGATTGTTAAAGCTGAGTTGGCCACTGTCAACGTCGATTCTGAATAGATTTAGATCGGCACCGCCGGAGATGGAATAACTCACACGCTGGTCTGGTTTCGCGTTGGTCGTGATCACAGCAACATCCGTGGTGTTGTCGGGGACGGTCAACGTACCCAGCTCAGCACCTTGAACCAAACTACTCAGCGGGGACAGCGCATCTAAAATCAGCGACACGGTCGACGTGGCGCCTGACGCAATTGGCGGCACGTCTTTGTTGCCACTGAAACGTGGTTGATTTTCTTGATCGAGCGCAGCAGCGGTCACGTGCAACGCCGTGTTAGGTGGAACGGTCAACGCAAGTTCGCCGCCGCTGGCGGGGATATCCCCTTTCGCCACCAAATGCTGCGCACTGTCGAACACCGTGACCGTAACCGCGTGGATGTAATTAGGCATGACAGCGCGTGCGGCAATTTTGTTACTGCTGCTCGCATGTGGAATCGATATGGTGAGTTTTGCAGTGTCGCTCGACGTGGCATCGTTGCAGCCGTGCAAAAAGATCGCCGCAACGACTCCGACCAACACTCGCATTCCCTTTGCAAAATAAAATTTCATAACGCCTCCAAAAGTGCTTCTAACTCTGTACGTTTCAATCTAACCGTTAAAACTCACGCCGCCAGCCCAGCGCGATGCTCTGCTGTGAATAATGTTGCGTCAGCAGCATGCGCTCGTATTGCGCGAACATCGTGCTGCCTCCGGGGAAAACCGCCGAGGTGCCCAACGCCAGGGTTGCGAAATCGGGATCGTCGGTTTTGGTTTTGAATTCGAACGGCGTTTGCGCGGGGTCGGCGATGAAGCGTGCGCGCAATGTCGCATCGTCGCCGCCCAGATGCCGCAGATAGGTCAAGCTTGCTTGCGGCAGCATTACGAATGATGGAAAGCTAACGGCTTTTTGCAGCAATGCGGACACCGTTGCGGCGGTGGATTTTAATTTTTGGCTGTCGATATGCAGGTTTAAACCGTTCGAGCCCGATTCGTTGTAGGCATCGATTGTCGATGCGCTGTAACGCAAGGTGCCCGAGAACGACGCGTTGATGCCGTTGCTGAAATAAGGGTCATAACCTGCCCCCAAGGTAACGGTGTATTGATTACCATTAGGATTGCCTTTAGCGGTGTCGTCGACCGTCATTGTGCCTAAAACAAATTGGATACGGCGTTTCATTTTGAATTCGCCAGCACCAAAGCCCACAGTGGCATCGACGTGCGCGCCGCCGTCGGAAAACCAGCTGCCGTAAAACGTCACGTTGGCATCGGTGGTGTCGAGCGAACCGCCGTCTGCCACGATATCCATCGCACCTTGTGCAAGGCGCGAAGCGGCGCCGACCACCGTGTTCGATCCCCAGCGATAATCGAGCCCGAAAATTGTGCCGAGCGTATGGCCTTTGAATCCGGCCACCGACGCCAGTGCGTCTTGTTTATAATTGGCACCTTCGCCATTGAGGTAAAAACTCCATTGCGCTGCGGGCAACGTGCTCTTCGCAGCTGCATCGGTGGCGGTTGCCGCATCTTCCGCCGCTGCCAGCACCCAGGCGCTGGGAATTCGCAGCTGGTCGAAATCGTAAAACTCATTGGAAGATCGCATGGAATCCGCCGAACGGCGCTGCAACGCGGCGAGACGCGCGCCGATCAGCGCGAACGGTACGGCAGACGGCTGCTGGACGAACAAGGTGCTGATTGCGGTGTTGCTGCGCGAAGACAGTGCTCGATAGGCTTGGCTCGGGTCGGCGCCGCCGTCCAATTGAACGCAGACTTCGTACAAACGTTGCGATTCAGCCGGAACGCTTTCACTGGCACTGGCAAGTAGCGGCTGACAGAGAGTAGCAAGAGCACCGGCCACGGCGTCTTCGGGTGTCTTGGTTTCGGTGCCGATGGTAAAGGTGAGATCGATTCCGGCCGCAGACGACGCAGACATCCACAGCATTGACATTACAACCACGGTCCCTCGCAGCACGCTCATCACTCCTGTTAAAATTTTGACCGGCCGAATCTTAGCATCATTAAGTCCGCTTGAAAAACAGTAGAGTCTTCCACTGCAAGATGAGCCTGAACAGGGTCCGTGTTTCCAACACGAGATGAGCCTGAAGTAAGGATGTCTTGTTGTTCATGATGGGAGGATGAACGCCATCATGAATGACTCTGCATTGAACACGATTGAACA